>CAZOTG010000068.1:0-9160 GCA_964582585.1 uncultured Chromatiaceae bacterium
ACCGGATCGACGATCTGGTGCGGGGCCTGACACGGCGTCAAGAGCGCTTCGTGTTCCTGACCACTCTGGGCGCCGTCAAAGACCGCCAGGGTCACACCCTCCCGCTTGCCGAAACCATCAGCGCTATCGTGCATGCCGGCCGATTCGTCGTGTTCAGCATGGAGGACGCCTATCTCTATCCCGGCGTACTCGGCGGCTATGTCACCAGCGGCCCGCGCCAGGGGCGGGTTGCGGCGCAACTGCTCCAGCGCTACCTGAACGGCACCCCCATGTCCGCCCTCCCACCGATCGAGACCAGCCCCAACGAGTACATCCTGGATGAAACCGAATTGACGAAGGCCGGTCTCCCTCTTCCCAGGGACCTTTCGGGACAAATGAAACTGATCAATACCCTGCCCAGTTTCTACGAGGCCAACCATTCGATCATTCTCGGTTCCCTGTTCGGTCTGACGGGTCTGCTGATGGTCATCCTCTCAGGTTCTCTCCTGCTGTTCATCCGCAAGAACCGGCAGATCGCGCAATCCTCACAGCAGATACTGGAAGTCAAGGAGAGCCTCATTCGGGCGCAGCGCATCGCCCACATCGGCAATTGGGATTGGAAAATCCCGGAAAACAAACTGTTCTGGTCCGAAGGCATCTACCAGCTGTTCGGCATCGATCCGTCTGCATTCGGCGCCAGTTACGAGGCCTTCCTGGAGCGGGTGCATCCGGAAGACCGTCAATCGATCGATGAGGCGGTCAAACAGACTCTGAAGAACGGGGCGCCTTACGACATAGACCACCGGATCGTACGCCCCGGTGGCGAGATCCGTTTCGTACATGAAAGCGCGGAAGTGCTGCGCGACGACAATGGCAAGCCCTTGCGCATGACCGGCACCGTTCAGGACATCACCGAACGCAAGCAGACAGAGCAATCCCTGCGGGAGAAGGACGCCCACCTTGAACACATGGCCTATCACGATGCCCTGACAGATCTACCCAATCGAAACCTGATGATAGACAGGCTGGGCCATGCCGCCAGCCGGGCCGACCGTTCGGGCAGACTGATCGCCCTGTTGTTCATCGACCTGGATCGATTCAAGACGATCAACGACAGCCTCGGCCATGCCGTCGGAGACGCCTTGCTGCAGCAGGCGGCGATACGGCTGAAGGAAACGGTACGGGCGGCGGACACGGTATCCCGCCTCGGAGGCGATGAGTTCATGATCCTGGTCGAAGATATCCGGGACGGCAAGGATGCCGTCGTGGTCACGGAAAAGATCATCCATGCCCTGGCCCAGGTCTTCGTCATCGACGGTTATCACCTGCACGTATCCGGAAGCATCGGCATCAGTCTCTATCCCCTGGATGGCCGGGATGCCGAGACGCTCATGAAGAACGCCGATGCCGCCATGTACATGGCCAAGGAGGGAGGACGCAACAATTTCCATTTCTACGAGCAGGAGATGACCAAGCGCGTGGTGCGCCGCATGCGGATGGAATCCAAGCTGCGCCGGGCATTCGAACAAGAAGCGCTGGAGTTGTTCTATCAGCCCGTGGTATGCCTGGAAAGCCGTCGCATTTGCGGGGCCGAGGCCCTGCTGCGCTGGAACGACCCGGAGGAAGGCGCGATTCCACCCGATCAGTTCATTCCGCTCGCCGAGGAAACGGGGCTCATCATACCCTTGGGCGAGTGGGTGATCCGGCAAGCCTGCTTAGCGCTCAAACTTTGGGATGCGCAAGACATTCAGCTCGACGACTTCGCCATGCACATCAATCTCTCGGGCAGGCAGTTAGTGCAGAAAACCCTCCCCCTGCAAATACAGGAGATTTTCAGCAAAACGGGGATGTCACCGGAGCGGATCGTCCTGGAGCTGACCGAAAGTACCGTTATGGAAAGCAAGGTTGCCGGTCAAAACATGTTGAAAGCGCTGTGTGATATCGGCGCCAGCATCGCAATCGACGATTTCGGCACCGGCCACTCCTCACTGAGCCGCCTTAAACAACTGCCGATCGGCGAGATCAAGATCGATCGCAGCTTCATTCGTGACATCTCCAACGATCCCGACGACAAGGCCATCGTTCAGGCGATTCTCGCCATGGCCGCCAGTCTCGGACTATGCGTCGTCGCAGAAGGCGTGGAACAGATCGAGCAGGAGACGATTCTTCTTCAGGGTGGATGCAATCTTGCCCAAGGCTACTACTATGCCCGTCCCATGCCCGGCAACGACCTGCTGAGCCTTCTTCTCGAAGAGCACGCATTCCCGATTCCAATTATCTCTCCCATGATCTGATGCCATTGCCGGATCTCGGCGCAATTGAGCGGTTTTTGAGGTACTATTCCCACTAGTCGAACTGGGATTGCGCAATTAATTCAATGTCACATGCAGACGTTGTAAAAAAACTCGAACAACGCCTAGGACGAATCCATGCCCGCTTGCGCCTGGGCATCGAATCCGAAAGCGGCCACCACATTTTTGGCGGCGGCATCAACCTGTTTCACCCGGAAAACTGGTACTCGAGCCACTCCCTGATCCGGTTCTGCCTGCGTATCAGCGGCCTGTATAAGCGCGGTGTGCGCAACGCGCGCAATATACAAGTAAAGCACAATCCCATTCACCTGCCGCTTCTTCCCAAACCATTTGACGGCTTCACCATTTTGCATTTAAGCGACCTGCACGCCGACATGGACTGGGATCTCACCCACGCCATCGCCGACACCATCAAGGATCTGGAATACGATATTTGCGTGCTGACCGGTGATTATCGTGCCCGAACCTATGGCGATTACGAGCCGGCCCTCGAGGGTATGCAGCGCATTGTCCATCACCTGCGTCAGCCAATCTACGGTGTGTTGGGCAACCACGACAGCGTGCGCATGGTACCGGGGCTGGAAGAGCAAGGCGTCAGCATGCTGCTCAATGAATCGGTACTGCTGGAACGTGGCGGTCAGCACATCGCCCTGGCCGGCATCGACGATGCGCACTACTTTCGCGTCAATAATATGGAAAAGGCGGCCCAGAATATCCCCGAGGGTATGTGCTCCATCCTGTTATCCCATACCCCCGAGATCTATCGCCAGGCGGTACACGCGGAATTCGATGTGATGCTCACCGGCCACACCCACGGCGGGCAGATTTGCCTGCCGGGCGGCATCCCGCTGACCCTGGATTCAAAATGCCCGCGTTACATGGGCTCGGGGCAATGGCGTTACCGTGACATGATCGGTTACACCTCGGTGGGCGCCGGCACCTCCATCGTCAACGTCAGGCTCAACTGTCCGCCGGAGGTCACCCTGCACCGCCTGCACGCCGGCGGCTAATACGGCTCATTGCGTATACGCAGGCGATGCAGGATCCTAGACAACAACAGCTCGGCGACAAAGAACATGGCGACGATTTGCCAGACCAGCGTCCATGTCAGCTCCGCCTGCAAGGGCGGCGGCAATAACGCCGGCGCAAAAAGTTTGACCAGCAGCAAAGGCAACAGGGATTCCGGTATCTGATCCAGCCCCAATGCCCTGCTGCTTGACGGCATGCCCAGACGGCGCTTGATAAAACTGGATAGCAAATCACCCAGCATGGCGCATACGGCAATGAGCAATCCGCTCAGGAGAGACAGATTCATGATCCATGCGGCAGGGCTTGTCAGGAGACAAGCCGCCAAAATACCGCGCCAGGTTTTAGTGGCACCGAACAGAGGTTTGCCATCAATAAAATGCATGCCGGCATCCAGCGGTGACTGCCAGCGGTCCCCCAACAGTTTTTGCGCCACGATGGGACTGCCATTGGCGATGATGATCAACAACAATAGTTTTAGTTCTAACATGTGTGCTGTCGGACACTAGGGGTATATATCGCTTCGGCATATACCTTTCACCCATGGTAGCAAGGGAGGACACGCTGCCCATAATGAATTTAGCGCCGGTCGCTCCTCGCTCGTGCAGATCCAGTACGTTTACCCTTTTCCGGAATAATTAATACAAACTCAAATTAATCCCCCCTTTTGCCGCCAAAAACATATTGATATATATGAGCTTATTAAAAAGAGCCCCGCCCCCCTTTGCCGTGCCAACGAATTACTAAAGCCACCCTGCCTCTGGCCGACAATCTGTAACAGGCCAGGCCCGCACCACGGGCATCCTTCCACTGAATAGGAGCTAAGGCACAATGAACGGGACCACACGAATTCTATCCACAATCTGCATAGGCATATTGATCCTATTTGCAGCAGGCTGCTCCAGCATCGTCACAAAACCACAAGTCAATGCGGTGAAAAAGGCGGCGATCGTCAGCCTGTACGCCAACGAGAAAGTACCCAATGCCGACGGCCTTGGCGTCGTGCGCGACTGGGACAACAGCCTGCGCCTGCAGGTGGCGGATGATGCCCTGCTGACCTTCGCCAATGAACTGCAAGGCACGGGATGGCAGTTGGTGGCGCCGGACTCGGTGATCCAGTCCAAGGAATATCAGGATACCTTCGCCATCCCCGAAAAGGCCGCCGACTCGAAGATGGGGAAACTCGCCAGCCTGATGCAGAACGTTTATCGGCGTCAATACTTCACCCCGGCGGGCATGTGGCCAATCCAGCTGGATGACCGTGAAGCCAACACCCACTATTTCGGCGACGCCGCCAAATCAAACCCCAAACAGCGCCTGGCGGAGATGGCAAAGAAATTGAACGTGGACGCCGTGATCATCGTGCAACTGGATTATTGCTACGACGGCGGAACGTTCTCGCTGCTGGGAACCGGTGAAGCCGTGATGACCGCCGCCTCCTCGGTCAAGGCCGTCGATCGCAACGGCGACGTCATCATCAACATGCCCAGTCCCCCGATGTGCGACGGCGACCGCGGCAAATCCGACACCTCGGCGGTCATGATCAAGGGAAATCTGGAATTCACGCACCTCGCCAAAGATCGCTTCAAGAAGATGTTCGTGGAAGCCACCCGCGCCAGCGCCAAGATGACGGTCGATAAAATTGAAAAGGCCATGAATTAGGCTCGGGCTACCTACGCGCAGCGGCTGTCCCACCTTGCGGGGCAGCCGCGCCACCACTCCACCAGACCAAAACCCCTGAATTCCGGGTCAAGCCCGGAATGACGAATCAAAGGACAACCTCCCCTTTAGATCCGGCCGGTACTCCGGAGTTTCGGGCAACCCGTGTACAGGCTGCCCGAAACCATTCTCCGAAAAACGCTCCTGTCGAAGGCACTGGGACATACAATCCATCCCGCCCCTGCCTGCCCCACCAATCACATGATCGTCGCCAATGCCGACCCAATCCGCTCACCTTGCTCTGGCGTGATGAGTCCCGTCAACACCTTGCCGAAGCGCGGTACCTGGACGCCCGAGATGATGTATTGCCAGCGATAGGCCTTCAACATCGTCTCACGAATGGTTTCCAGCTCATCGCTGGTAAAGGCCCGGTCGCAGTTGACGACGAAGTACTCGGCGTCCTGCTTCGCCTGCGCCTGCAGGATACCGTCCACCGCCACCACCAGTTCGATCAGCTCGTTCACCGCCCGATCGCGCTCCACGGCGGAAAGCTTGTGATCCTCGCGCACCCATTCCAGCTCATCCATGATGGCGTGCTGGGATTCCTCCTTCCAATGGAAGAGAAACACGTCTTTCCAGAGATCGGATAGCTGATCATCCGGTTCGATGCTTTCCCTGTAATGCACCTGGGTGAACAACTCGATGTGCAGCGTCAGCCCCAACACCGCCCAGGTGGATTTACCCAACACCACCTGCGCCACCTCATTGGGCTGCGGAAGGAACCGATAACCCGCCGGCATCTGCTCGCCCGCCAGTTTTTCCAGACGGCGGAACAACTCCTGGTGTTTCAGCTCTTCATCGCTGAAGCGCACCAGGGCCTCCAGGGCAACCTGGTCGCCCAGGAAGTGCTCATGACTGACCTCGATCACCTTGGCGCAGATAAAGCGCTCCACCAGGCCGAACATATTGGCGTAGGTGCGCCCCTGGATCTGGCTGACAAAGCGTTTTTCCGCCTCGCTCAGAATATGCAGCTCATTCACCTTCGAGAGACCGTCGGGCAGGAACTTCTTGGCAAAGTCAAAGCGCCGGCCACGGATAACATCATTCTCGATATCCCAGCGGATCCGCTTCGAGGCCGCGATACATTGGGCATAGCGGTCGCCGGCAACAGGGTTAATGTGCAAGTTGGTCATCTCCGTTCTCCTTTCATGGCTTTAAGACAGACTAGTCTGTCTGGTTAATGGGTAAAAAAATTTACCCGGGCTTTTCACCGATCAAACGACGCACCGTCTTCAGGGCGTCCTCAACCGGCCAAATCGCGTGATAGATCTCGGCCAGGGCGATGGCGCCGGTAAACGCCACCATGTATTCACCGGTCAATTCCTCGGCGTCCAGATGGCCGTACTTTTTTGCATCCGAGGCGATCAATGCCTCGGCCTGGGTCGCCACCCGCTGGCGCGCGATGTCATAAACCTCCCTGCCCACTTTCCGCAAGGGATGTTTGGGATCCGGAACCTCCGCGGCCATGTTGATAAAGCCGCAGCCGCGGAACTGGGTGTCCAGCAACCAGGGCTCCAGCGAGCGGATAACCGCATAAAACCGCTCAAGCGGCCCGTCCGCGTCCTGGATGAATTTATCCATGTGCGCAACTTCGCCTTCCTTCACCTGCCGGAGGTACGCCAGGCCCAGATCATCCTTGCTGGGGAAATGGCTATAAAAGGTCGCCTTGGCCACACCGGACTTCTCGATCACCTCATTGATCCCGGTGGCACGATACCCCTGTCGATAAAAGAGATCGGTGGCAACGCTCATGATCCGCTCCCGTGGCAACCCCGTGGCCAGCTTGACTTGTTTCTTGCTCATGGTGAGAACACTACAGCATACAGACCGGTCTGTCTAGTGCTTTTTTACTATTTTTGAAATTAATTTACGGCAGCCCCCGGACCCCAGGCCTTAAATGAACAACTATCTTCAGAAAACAATGTCTTACTAATCAGGCCCTCCATGAGGATCGTAGAATCCGGCTATCATTGCGAGTGCCAGCGAGAAATCTTTTTCTACAGGCTTCTATATAATCAGTGAGATAAAAGCGGTCCCCCTTCATTCGAAATGACAACACGCGTTCATCAGAGCTTGCCTAATTTTTCCCCCGCGCCGTTGCGCCCATGGCTCGCCGCCGTCATGGCGGGCCTTTCCCTGCTCGGCTTCGCCGGCAGCGCCCAAGCACTTTCGCCGCAGGAGGCGGCGCTGCTGGCGGACTATCAGCGCATTCTCCCCAGGCTGTTGCACAATCCGTTCGGCGTTCCGATCTACGTGCATTCCCAGGAACAGGGCGAACAGCTCACGGCTGAGGTCTACGGCCAGGTGGATTATCCCCTGCAGCGGATCAAGGCGGCGTTGGCTGAGCCCTCCGGCTGGTGCGAACTGCTGGCCCTGAACCTTAACGTCAAGGCCTGCGTGCACGAGCGAAGTGCCGAACGCCAGTGGGTGACCTTGTATATGGGCCGCAAGTTCTATCAACTGCCGGAGGAAGCCTACCAGGTGCGCTATCGTTTCCAGGCCGACGCCTCGACCGCCGGTTATTTCGAGGAATCGTTGTTCGCGACCGACGGGCCGTTGGGCACCGGCGATTACCGCATTCTGTTGCAGGCGGTTTCCATCCCGGACGGCACCCTGATCCACATCCGCAGCGCTTATCGCTCCAGCATCACCAGCCGCACGGCCACGGCTGTTTATCTGGCCACCTTAGGCCGAGGCAAGATCGGTTTCAGTTCCGACGGTGTCGACGGTGACGGCCGGCCCCGATACGTGGAGGGGGTGCGCGGCATCATTGAGCGCAATACCATGCGCCACTATCTGGCTTTACAGGCGGTGCTCGAGACCTGGGAGCTGCCTGCAAAGGATCGCTTTGAGGCCGGCATGCAACGCTGGTTCGCCCTGACCGAACGCTACCGCCCGCAACTGTACGAGATAGACCGCGAGGAATACATGCAGGCCAAGCGCCGGGAGTATCTCAACCAGCTGCACCTGCAGGACGCGAAAACCACGCAGGCGCCTGGACAATGAAAGCCAAGTATCTCCCCCTTTGACCTGGCCACTCCGTAGAGTGGCATTCCGGTGTATACCATGAATCACGGAGTAGCTTATATCTTCTACATGCAATAGCTTTAATGTTTCGGAAGCATGATGACTATTTCAGTGCTAAGTGCCTTATCAACCCCAAACCAGTCATGCAGCATTTTATTTTCCTTGACGGAAATCTGATTTAGGGACATCAATTCCCCCATCCCAAGCCCCGGCTCACCATCATAGAGCATCCACCCTCCAAACTCCTCATACAGCGGCCAAGCCGACAACTGCGTTCTGTACCATGCACGTACGTCATCAGGCGATTTATCTGTCGCAAAACGAAATCCCACGTCCTGATTGCCATTGATGAAAACCGCCCCGGGATAAACCTTAACGCCGGCATCTTCAATAAGCTGCACGCTCACATCATCCAGTTCCGCTGCAAACACATTTGTCGCCGCAATCACACAGAGTATCGCCAAAATCAGTCTTTTCATTCTAACCTCCCTCTAAGCCTGGCCGTCGTTATTAACCAACGATCCTATCCCCCACATCGGTTCCGATCTGCCCCCTATGGCCCTCTTGGTATCAAGTATTGCAATTTCGTTATTCTAATGAAAAATCTGTTGCGATATTTTCGGCAGGATAGTGGAACGATACCGGGCCGTTCGGCAAGCCCTCCAGAAGCTGGTTCGTCCACTCGTTTGAGGAATGACCCAGCTCTTCCGGGGTGCCGCGATCTTTCACTTTACCATCGCCGATGATGTACAGATAATCCGATATGGCCTTAACCTCATCCGCATCATGAGAGACCAATATGCTGGTGATGCCGAGCGCGCGATTTAACGTTTTGACTAAGCGCATAAGGACGCCAAGGGTGACGGGGTCCTGGCCGGAAAATGGATCATCATATAATAGAATCATGGGATCAAGCGCTATAGCGCGCGCCAACGCAACCCGCCGTACCATGCCGCCGGATAACTCATGGGGCATCAAATTATATGCGCCGCGCAAGCCGACGGCTTGCAGCTTTATGAGCACCACCGCTCGAATCAACGATTCGGACAATTTGGTGTGCTCACGTATCGGGTAGGCGACGTTCTCGAATACGTTGA
>CAZOTG010000069.1:0-9096 GCA_964582585.1 uncultured Chromatiaceae bacterium
CGGGCTGGGTCTTGTCGGTACGGTTGAGTTCCGTTTCCGGACCCTGTTGCGTCAGCTGCCACAGATCGTAGTCCAGCGCCTGGGAGGCACTGTCGAAGGTCTCTTTAACCTCCGGGTAAGCGGCAGCCAGTTCGGCGAGCATTCCCACCGATTGCGAACCTTGGCCTGGAAACACACAGGCGATATTCATAGCTACTCCTTAAAAATAACTGCAAGAGCAAAGTCTATGACTTTATTTTGCTCTTTTCACTTTTCTCATCTATCAATATTTTAGCAATACCGAGCCCCAGGTGAAGCCGGCGCCGAAGGCCTCCAGCAGCAGCACGTCGCCGCGCTTGATGCGCCCGTCGCGTACCGCTACGTCCAGGGCCAGGGGAATGGAGGCGGCGGAGGTATTGCCGTGTTCCCCCACGGTGACCACCACCCTGTCCATGGGCAGGTCCAGTTTCTTGGCGGTAGCCTCGATGATGCGGTAATTGGCCTGATGAGGCACCAGCCAATCCACGTCCGTTTGCTGCAGGCCGTTGTTGTGCAGGGTCTCGTCCACCAACGACCCGAGGGTGTTGACCGCCACCTTGAATACCTCGCGTCCCAGCATATGAATATAGGCCTGGCCGCCCTGAACCTGATCATAGCCGCGGGAGATCCCGGCACGCACCGTGAGCAACGGCTCATAGCGCCCATCGGCGTGAAGGTGGCTGGAGAGTATCCCCGGTGCAGCGCCCGCGCGCAGCACCACGGCGCCGGCGCCGTCGCCGAACAGCACGCAGGTGCCGCGGTCCTTCCAGTCGATGATGCGCGACAGGGTCTCCGCACCCACCACCAGCACGCATTTCGCGGCATCGGTGCGGATAAATTTGTCGGCGACGTCCAAGGCGTAGATAAAGCCGGTGCACACCGCCTGCACGTCGAAGGCGGGACAGCCCTGGATGCCCAGGCGCTGTTGCAGGAGGCAAGCGGTACTGGGAAAAACCTGATCCGGCGTGGTCGTAGCGACGATAATTAAATCAATCTCTGAAGCCTGAATGCCGGCGGCCTCGATGGCGCGTCGTGCCGCCGCTTCCGCCAGATCACAGGTGGTCTCACCGGGCGCGGCGATATGGCGCTCTCGAATCCCGGTGCGTTCACGGATCCAGGCATCGTGGGTCTCCACCATCTTTTCCAGATCGGCGTTGGTCAGCACCTTCTCCGGCAGATAGCCGCCCGTCCCTATGACCTGCGCGTAATTCAAACCGTCCGCCTTTCCACTAATAACTCCTGCAATTGACTGGTGATGCGCTGCGGAACGCTCTTTCTCACTTCCACTACCGCCTCCTTGATGGCATTGGCGAAGGCCACTACATCGGCGCCGCCGTGGCTCTTGATGACGATGCCCTGCAGGCCCAGCAGGCTGGCCCCATTGTACTGCCGCGGGTCGATTTTGGCCTTGAAAGATTTCAGCACCGGCAAGGCCAGGGCCGCCACCATCTTGGTCCACAGGTTGCGCTTGAATTCCCGCTCCAAGTAAAAACGGATCATGCGCGCCACGCCTTCGCTGGTCTTGAGGGCGACGTTGCCGATGAAGCCGTCGCATACCACCACGTCCACGCTGCCGGCATAGATGTCATCCCCTTCGATGAAACCCACATAATTGAGTTCGCTGCCTGACAGCAGGCGTCCCGCCTCCTTCACCTGCTCGTTGCCCTTGATGGCCTCCGCGCCGATGTTCAACAGCCCCACCGTAGGGCGGCTGATGTTTTCCACCGCACTCGTCAGGGCCGAGCCCATCACGGCGAATTGCAACAAGGTATCCGCGTCGGAATCCACGTTGGCACCCAGATCCAGCACATGGGTGTGTCCCTTTATGGTGGGCAGGGCGGAACAGATGGCGGGACGGTCGATGCCGGGCAGTGTCTTCAACACGAAGCGCGCCGTGGCCATCAAGGCCCCGGTATTGCCGGCGCTGACGCAGGCATGGGCGGCGCCTTCCTTGACCTGGTCGATGGCCACCCGCATGGAAGAATCTTTCTTGGTGCGCAAGGCGACGGACGGCAGTTCGTCCATGGCCACCGTCTGCGAGGCATGGTGCACCCGCAGTCTCGCGTCGTTGTCCACACCGTTGGCGCTCAATTCACGCTCGAGCACCTGTTCATCGCCCACCAGAATGAGCGCCAGGTCCGGATGTTCCGCCAGGGCCTGCAACGCAGCGGGGACCACGACCGAAGCGCCGTGGTCCCCGCCCATGCCGTCCAAGGCAATGGTAAGGCTCAAGCCTTACTCCCCTTTGGTGTTTAACACCTTGCGTCCGCGGTAGTAACCACCGGGGGTGATGTGATGACGGAGATGGGTCTCTCCGCTGTGTGCATCCACTGACAAGGTGGACGCCTTGAGGGCGTCATGGGCACGGCGCATGCCGCGCTTGGAAGGTGTCTTACGATTTTGCTGTACGGCCATCGCCTGATTACTCCTGTGTCAAAATAATTACCGATCGTTGAGCGGCGCTGTGAAGACCGCCGCTAAGTTAATGCTTCGATTTAAGCCGGGCCAACACCGCAAAGGGATTGGCGGAGGACGCATCGCCCTCATCGCTCGACTCTTCCCTGCTCGCCGTATTGACCGCGGCGCAAACACCGTCGTTGTGGCGAGGTATCGCCGGCAAGGCGAGCAATATCTCGTCTTCTATCAATTCCGCCACCATCAGCGGTTTTCCGCCTGTCACCAATGGCTCGTAGCGTTCCGGTAAGCACTTCGCCTCATCATCGGAATCGACGATGCCCAGTGCCATCTCAATAGTGATGGGGACGGTCATCGGCTCCAGGCAACGCTGACAAATGAGGACGACTTCGCTGCTCACCTGTCCCCACACATAGGGGACACCTTGCTCGTCGATGGCAAAGGACAGCCTCACTTCCGCGCCGCCATCACGGTTCTCCACCGCCTCGACCAAACGCCCCATGCGGGCGAACTCCACGCGGCCCGCGATGGTCTGTCCGTTCTCCGCCGCACGGAATGGATTGACGAAATCCGGCACACGCTTAGACATAAGCGCGCAATCATATAGTTTGCCGCTCCGGCTGTCAAAGGGAAATCCTCTAAAAATCCAGTGATTCCAGTGGATTGGCGCGCATTTTCTTGACTTCGAACAGGCTTTTCCGTAGAACCATCTGCTATTCGCGGAAAATTAGAGATATCCAGGCCGGGACGGGCACTCAGGGAATATCAAAATAAACAGGCGGGAACGGACTTGATCAAGAAGATACTCATCGCCAACCGCGGTGAAATCGCGGTACGTATCGTGCGCGCCTGCGCCGAGATGGGCATCACTTCGGTGGCAATCTATACCGACGCCGACCGCCACAGCCTGCACCTCAAAAAGGCGGATGAATCCTACAACATCGGCCCCGATTCCGTGGCCGGCTACCTCAATGCCCACCGTATCGTCAATCTGGCGGCGGCCACCGGCTGCGACGCCCTGCACCCCGGTTACGGTTTCCTGTCGGAGAATCCCATGCTGGCGGAGATCTGCGCCCGGCGCGGCATCCGATTCATCGGCCCCACCGCCGCGGTGATCCGCAAGATGGGCGACAAGGTGGAGGCTCGCAAGACCATGATCAAGGCCGGCATTCCCGTGGTGCCGGGCAGCGACGGCAGCCTCAGCGGTGTGGAAGAGGCAGTGGCGCTGGCCAAGGACGTCGGATATCCGGTGATGCTCAAGGCCACCTCCGGCGGCGGCGGGCGCGGCATCCGCCGCTGTGAGAATGAGATGGACCTGCGTCGCAACTACGACCGTGTGGTATCCGAGGCCACCAAGGCCTTCGGCAGCGCCGAGGTGTTCCTGGAGAAGTGCGTGGTCAATCCCCGCCATATCGAGGTACAGATCCTCGCCGATCACCACCGCCATGTCATCCATTTGTTCGAACGCGATTGTTCCATTCAACGCCGCCATCAAAAGCTGTTGGAGATCGCCCCCTCCCCGCAGCTGAACGAGGAACAGCGCAAGATGTTGGGTAAGCTGGCGGTGCGCGCCGCCAGGGCCGCCAAATACACCAATGCCGGCACCGTGGAGTTTCTCCTGGATCAGGAAGGTAATTTCTATTTCATGGAGATGAACACCCGCCTGCAGGTGGAACACCCCGTCACCGAAAACATCACGGGCATCGATATCGTGCGCGAGCAGATCCGCATCGCCGCCGACCTCCCCCTGCGTTTCACCCAGCGTCAGGTCAAGCGCCGCGGCTTCGCCATGGAGTTCCGCATCAACGCCGAAGATCCCAAGAACGACTTCCTACCCAGTTTTGGACGCATCACCCGTTACTTCGCGCCGGGCGGTCCCGGGGTGCGTACCGACGCGGCGATCTACAGCGGCTATGAACTGCCGCCCTACTACGATTCGCTGTGCGCCAAGGTAACGGTGTGGGCGCTGGACTGGGAAGAACTCCTGGAGCGCGCCAGCCGCGCGCTCAACGACGTGGGCGTCTACGGCGTAAAGACCACCATTCCCTATTGTCTCGAGATATTGAAGTCGCCGGAATTTCGCGCCGGCCGCTTCGACACCAGTTTCGTGGAAAGCCATCCTGAACTGGTAGAGTATTCGGTGCGCCGCCACCCGCGGGAACTGGCGGCGGCCATCGGCGCGGCCATCGCCGCCCACCGAGGCATGTAGAAGCCGATGATGGCCGAACAATCAACAACTCGATTCATAAACAGGTAAGGATCATGCCGCGCGTTCATATCACCGAAACCGTTTTACGAGACGCCCATCAGTCCTTGATCGCCACTCGCATGCGTACCGAGGACATGTTGCCCATCTGCCCCAAACTGGACGAGGTGGGATACTGGTCCTTGGAGATGTGGGGCGGCGCCACCTTCGACACCTGCCTGCGCTTTCTCAAAGAAGATCCCTGGGAGCGCTTGCGTAAACTGCGAGCCGCCCTGCCCAATACCCGGCTGCAAATGCTGCTGCGCGGCCAGAATGTCCTGGGTTACCGCCACTATTCCGACGACGTGGTGCGCGCCTTTGTAAAGCGCGCCGCCGACAACGGCATGGATGTGTTCCGAATCTTCGACGCCCTCAACGACGTACGCAATCTGCGCGTAGCCATCGAGGCGGTCAAGGAGAGCGGCAAGCACGCCCAGGGGGCAATCTGTTACACCACCAGCCCGGTGCACGGCATCCCGCAATTCATGGCCATGGCCAAGGAACTGGAAGCCATGGGCTGCGACAGCTTGGCCATCAAGGACATGGCGGGCCTGCTCACGCCCTATATCACCGCGGATCTGGTCAAGGCGCTGCGCAATACCGTGAATCTGCCCATTCACCTTCATTCCCATGCCACCGCCGGGCTGGCCAACATGTGTCAGCTCAAGGCCGTGGAGAGCGGTTGCCTGCACATCGACACCGCCCTGTCGCCCTTCTCCGGCGGAACCAGCCATCCACCCACCGAGAGCATGGTCGCGGCCCTCAAAGACACTGTCCACGACACCGAGCTCGATCTCGCCTTGTTGCAGGAGATCGGCATGTACTTCTACGAAGTGCGCAAGAAGTACCACCGTTTTGAGAGCGAGTTCACCGGCGTCGATACCCGGGTGCAGATCAACCAAATCCCCGGCGGCATGATCTCCAATCTCGCCAATCAACTGCGCGAACAGAGCGCCCTGGACAGAATGAATGATGTACTGACGGAGGTGCCGCGCGTCCGCGAGGATCTGGGTTACCCGCCGCTGGTCACCCCCACCTCGCAGATTGTCGGCACCCAGGCGGTGCTCAATGTGCTCACCGGCAGCCGCTATAAGAGCATCACCAATGAGGTGAAATATTATCTGCAAGGCCGCTATGGCCGTCCGCCGGGTTCGGTGAATCACATCGTGCGGCAACAGGCCATCGGCAACGAGGATGCCATCGACTGCCGGCCGGCGGATCTGCTCAAGGATGAGATGCACGAGCTACGCGGCGAGATCGGCGAACTGGCGGCAAGCGAGGAAGACGTGTTGAGTTTCGCCATGTTCCCCGATATCGCCCGCGCTTTCCTGGAGCAGCGCAAGTCAGGCACCCTGGT
Organism: uncultured Chromatiaceae bacterium; assembly: GCA_964582585.1. Lineage (GTDB taxonomy): Bacteria > Pseudomonadota > Gammaproteobacteria > DRLM01 > DRLM01 > JARRQJ01. The sequence continues at coordinate 6,036 of CAZOTG010000069.1, forward strand.
GCCCGAGCCCTTGGAGGAACCCGCGGCCGCCCCCGCCGCGGAAACGGGCGCGGTGCCGGTGGAGTTCAACGTCACCCTCCACGGCGAAACCTACCACATCAAGGTCACCGGCAGCGGCCATAAAAACCAGAACCGCCGCCCATTCTACGTCTCGGTGGACGGCAGTCCGGAAGAAATCATGGTGGAAACCCTGGAAGAACTGGCCGCCGGTGAAAACGGCCGGGAGACCACCGTCAAGGGCAGCCGCCGCCCCAAGGCCCAGGCGCCCGGCCATGTCACCACCTCCATGCCCGGCACCATCGTCGACGTCCTGGTGAAGGTCGGCGATGAGGTCAAGGAAGGCGATCCCCTGCTGGTCACCGAGGCCATGAAGATGGAGACTGAGGTGCACGCCCCCATCGCCGGCAAGGTGACGGCGGTGAATGTGGTCAAGGGCGATACCGTCAATCCCGACGAGGCGCTGATCGAGATTAGTTAGAGATCAACCACGGAGGGCACGGAGAACACGGAGGGAAAAAGTTTAAGTAAAGGCAAAAAACACTTTGCCCATAGGTATTACTGTTCAGCTTTCTTACAATTTATTTGTCTTCTCCGTGCCCTCCGTGCCCTCCGTGATCTCCGTGGTTAAAATATTTATCATATGAAATTAATCCTCGCCTCCACCTCTATCTATCGCAAGGAATTGCTGAGCCGTCTCGGCCTGCCATTCGACACCGCGGCGCCGGCGGTGGACGAGACGCCGCTACCCGGCGAAACCCCTGAGCATCTGGTGAGGCGTCTCGCGGAGGCCAAGGCGCGGGCGGTGGCGGAACAGCATCCCGACGCCCTGATCATCGGCTCCGATCAGGTCGCGGTGATCCAAGGTGAAATAGTCGGCAAGCCCGGCACCCATGAAGGGGCCATGGCGCAATTGCGCAAGGCCTCGGGCAAGGAACTACTGTTCATCACCGGCCTTTGCGTCTACAACGTCCGCACCGGTCGCCGCCAGGTAGATGCGGTGCCCTTCACCGTGGCATTCCGCTCGCTCAGCGACCGGCAGATCGAAAACTATCTGCGCCGCGAACGGCCCTATCACTGCGCCGGCGCCTTCAAGTCCGAGGCATTGGGCATCGCCCTGTGCACGCGCCTGACAGGCGACGATCCGACCGCCCTCATCGGCCTACCCCTGATCCGTTTGGCCGGCATGCTGGAAAATGAGGGCCTGTCGGCGATCTAGCTGCGGCAGCCTCTCATACCCCTTTCTAAAGACGCATATTCAATTTCACTCGCCTCTGCCGATCTATAGGCAATCATGGCCCTTGCTTAGGCTACGAACATCGGCGGGCAAGTCCCCCTTATAGTGAGGTAGAGAAAACGACATGAACAAGCCCATCGCTTTGATGATAGCCGGAGCAGTGCTGATGACAGTATCCCTGGCCTATCATTTCACCTATGAAACGGGAGGGAAGAGCATGTCCCCCGTTGCCAATCCGCCTTCTGCGGCCATTGCGCAAAAACCGCTACCGGAAATAATCTCCTACGTGCCGGCCGATACCCTGTTCTTCTTCGGAGGCCTGGAGACCATGCCGGTTCAAGATGCACTCAAGCTGTCGAATCCGCAGCAGATCCAGCTGCAAAGGGCGCAACTGGAAAAAATGATTGCCGCCGACAGCTTCAAAAAGGCGCCGCCTGCGGCGCGCATGTTGATTGGATTGTACGTGGAGTATTCCAAATTGCTGGATCAACCCGAAAAGCTGGCGGAAAAAGTCGGCATCCCGCGACAGGCGGAAAGCGCCTTATATACCGTCGGCGCCATACCGGTATGGCGCATTAAACTGGCGAATCCCGAAGCGTTTACGGCATTCGTCGAGGCTGCAGAACGAACCGGCGGGGCCATTGCGGAAAAATCCGAGATAAAAGGGGTCAGTTTCCTCACTTATTCCTTCGCCCAGCCGGGCTCGGTGAAGCTGGACTTACCCAAATTGGCCATCGCCCAATATAAGGACTATGCGGTAGTCAGCCTGGATGTCTCCCTCGATAGGGAACGCCTCCTGGGATTGATACTGGGCATCGATAAACCCAAAAAATCCCTGAGCAGCGGTAGACGCCTGCAAGACATGCAAAAGAAATACGGTCTGCACCCGGCATTTCTCGGATATATCAATCACCGTGAGATCGTCAGCGGGTTAACCCAGGCCGATGCCAATGAATTCGGCCGCATGCTGCAAGCCATGGAAGCATCGCTCTCCGTCAAATCCCAACGGGACTGCACCGACGCGGCGTCCTGTGAGGATGTTGCCTCACAAGGTGGAGAACAACGACATGACATCGCCGGCCCGATCGCCGCAATACGCAACCCGGCATGCCATGACGAGTTGATGGCCATCGCCGATGAGTGGCCGCAGACGGTATTCGGCTATACAAATCTGGATCTAACCGGCAAACCGGCCAAAATTGCGATGCGCGCAATCATAGAAAACAGTGATGCGGCCTTCCTGCAGGATCTGCAAGGCTTGCGCGGGCATATCCCGGCCAATTTCCTCGACGACGAGCGTACGCCGATGCTGGGAGTGGCGATCGGCTTAAACATCGATGAACTGCTTCCGTTCGTCAGCAAGATCATCAATAGCATCAACCAGGCGCATTACCAATGCGAGCCGCTCAAGCGCATTCAACAGGGCATCGCACACAGCAATCCCGCCGCCCTGATGGCTGCCACCCAAATGCTTTCCGGCTTGCGTGGCGTTTCCTTTTCGCTCATGAATCTGAAGATGGCATCGGGAACGCAAACAAGCGTTAAGGGATTGAACGGTAAAAATCTGGAGAGTTTCGACGGCCTCATCACTATCTCCGCAATGAACCCGCAAACCTTGTTGACGGCCCTGGGAAGTATGCCGTCTTCGCCGTTCGCCGGCGTGAATATCCCCACCGACGGTACTGCGGTACCCTTGCCGCCTCTGCCTATGGCACCCGCCGGTATAACTGCGAAGGCGGCAATAGAGGGTAACAATATCGTGATCTATTTTGGGCCCGAATCGGAGTCGGAGGCCGGCCGGCTTAGCCAGGACGGCGTACAAGCCAA
>CAZOTG010000070.1:0-9012 GCA_964582585.1 uncultured Chromatiaceae bacterium
CCCTCGGCCGGATCCGAGCATCCACACTCCAAAGGATGCCCCCCGTCTCGCGCGGCAAACGGAATGATGTCGCGTCGCTTGCGTTAGTGATGATGTTTTTTCGTACCGCTGTCCAGGGGATGTGAACGATCCCCGTTTCCCGGTATCCTTTCTTCTGCATGATTTTCACGACCCGAACGCCGGTCATATCGGACCGTCATATCGATTATGGACGGCGGAGGTGTGGTAAAACGGGGAATATCCGCAGGTATTTCAGGGGAGGCTGGAGGTAAGCCGAGCGGGGTGAGGCCTTTCGAGCATGATGGAACTTGAAGTCTCGGGTAACAGGCCGCATATAAAAACGGAATGAATTCGAGATAAAGACTTAAAGGGTGCGGTCGATACGCATTATGAACGTAGTGAGCGCTGTCTGCAGCTTGCTGCGGCCAAGGGGTCAGGGCCACTCAGGGGTTGGGGTCCGGCAATGAATACCGCCCAATTTTTGTGTGATGTGTGGCCGGCATCGGCACTAGCATTATCTTATCAGTGAGGTACTCCGCCATGGAGAATCAGAGCAGTAAATCGAAAGCGGTTTCCCGGAAGGAAAATAGCATACCCGTATTGCCGTTACGTGATGTGGTGGTCTACCCCCATATGGTTATCCCTTTGTTCGTGGGCCGCGAAAAATCCATACAGGCGCTGGAAGCTGCCATGGCGGGGGAAAAGCGAATCTTGCTGGTGGCGCAGCGCAATGCCGCGGTGGACGACCCCGGTGCGGAGGATATCTACGCCATAGGCACCGTCTCCAGCATTTTGCAATTGCTTAAACTGCCCGACGGGACCATCAAGGTGCTGGTGGAGGGGACGGACCGCGCGCGCGTCGTCAACCTGCACGAGAAGGACAATTACTTTTCGGCCGAAATCGAATCCCTCGAGGCGTTGCCCGCCGAGGACCGCGAGGCCGAGGTCCTTACCCGCGCCGTGCTCGGTCAGTTCGACCAATACGTGAAACTGAACAACAAGGTGCCGCCGGAGATTTTATCGTCCCTGGCGGGCATCGATGAGCCTGGCCGTCTGGCCGATACCATCGCGGCGCATCTGTCGCTCAAGATCGAGGAAAAACAGGGCATCCTCGAGATTCACAACGTGCGCATCAGGATGGAGCGCCTGATGGCCATCCTCGAGTCCGAGATCGACCTGTTGCAGGTGGAAAAGCGCATTCGCGGCCGGGTCAAACGGCAAATGGAAAAGAGCCAGCGCGAGTATTACCTCAACGAACAGATGAAGGCGATCCAGAAGGAATTGGGCGAGATGGACGACGTGCCCAATGAGTTGGAAGACCTGGCGCGCAAGATCGACAAGGCAGGGATGCCCAAGGAGGCCAAGGCCAAGGCCAAGGCCGAATTGAACAAGCTCAAGATGATGTCGCCCATGTCCGCGGAAGCCACGGTGGTACGCAATTACATCGACTGGATGGTGAGCGTCCCATGGAAGAAGCGCGCCAAGATCTGTCACGACCTGGTAGCGGCGGAAAAAGTGCTGGAGGAAGACCACTACGGCCTGGAGAAGGTCAAGGAAAGGATCCTGGAGTATCTGGCGGTGCAGAGCCGCGTCGAGAAACTCAAGGGGCCGATCCTATGCCTGGTGGGCCCGCCCGGTGTGGGTAAGACCTCCCTGGGCCGCTCCATTGCCCGTGCCACCAATCGTCAATTCGTGCGCATGGCCCTGGGTGGTGTGCGCGACGAGGCGGAGATCCGCGGTCACCGCCGTACCTATATCGGCGCCTTGCCCGGCAAGATCGTGCAGAACCTGGCCAAGGTGGGGACCCGCAATCCACTGTTCCTGTTCGACGAGGTGGACAAGATGTCCATGGATTTCCGCGGTGATCCCGCCTCGGCCTTGTTGGAGGTACTCGACCCCGAGCAGAACAATACCTTCAACGACCACTATTTGGAGGTGGATTACGATCTCTCCGAAGTGATGTTCGTGTGTACCGCCAACAGCCTCAACATCCCGGCGCCGTTGTTGGACCGCATGGAGGTGATCCGTCTCTCCGGCTATACCGAGGACGAGAAGGTCAACATCGCCATGCGCTATCTGGTGCCGAAGCAGATCAAGGCCAATGGCTTGAAGGAAAGCGAGTTGGTCATCGCGGAAGAGGTTATTCGCGACATCATCCGTTACTACACGCGGGAAGCCGGCGTGCGCAACCTGGAACGGGAATGCGCCAAGATATGCCGTAAGGTGGTGAAAGAAATTCTGCTGAAAACCTCGAAGAAAAAGGTCATGGTCAAGTCGCGAGACCTGGAAAAATATCTGGGGGTCAAGCGCTTCCGTTACGGGCGCGCCGAGGAATTTGACGCTATCGGTCAAGTAACCGGCTTGGCGTGGACCGAGGTGGGCGGTGATCTGTTGACCATCGAGGCGGCGGTGGTGCAAGGGAAAGGCAAACTCACCATCACCGGACAGCTCGGTGCCGTGATGCAGGAATCGGTGCAAGCCGCCATGACGGTGGTGCGCAGCCGCGCGCAGATGCTGGGCGTGGATTCCGATTTCTATCAGAAAAACGATGTACATATCCACGTGCCGGAAGGTGCTATTCCTAAAGACGGCCCCAGTGCCGGTATCGGGATGTGTACCGCCTTGGTTTCCGCGCTATGCGGTATTCCGGTGCGCGCCGACGTGGCGATGACCGGTGAGATCACCCTGCGCGGCGAAGTGTTGCCCATCGGCGGTCTCAAGGAGAAACTGCTGGCCGCGCACCGCGGCGGGATACGCACCGTTTTGATCCCGATAGAAAATAAACGGGAATTGAGTGAGATTCCCAAGAATATCAAGCAGGATTTGGATATCAAACCGGTCAAGTGGATCGATGAGGTATTTGAACTGGCCTTGCAGCACATGCCGCAACCGCACATGGTAGAAGGAGAACCGGCAGCGACGCGCGGCGCCGCGAAGAAGGGTGGTAAGGGCAAAAAGGGCAGTCAGATCCGCGCTCATTAATATATTAGGAAGATTGTCAATACAAGTGCCGCTTAAATGCGGCACTTTTTTTGTGACAGCCGCTTACGGCTTTTTATCTTTATAATTAGCAGCGGGTGATAAAAATCTTTTAAAGCTGTCAGTCAGCGCCCGTGCTTGACAGTCTTTCATGCCGGGGGTATAAAATCGCGTCTCACAGGTGATGTGACTAATTTGTGACAATAGTTTCAGCGGCCGCCTAAGCAGTTGCTCGCTTGTGGAGAGCTAGAGGACCATAATCGCTAATATGCCGAATGGCAGGTCCGTATTGTCCTTCGGTATCTCAGGACAGGTTTGATACCGCAGGGCGAAGGCGAATGACTTGCCCGATAGCTTGCTTTTACAATTTTGCCGAAATGGCGATCCAATAAGGGGAGATCAATAGTGAATAAATCAGAACTAATCGACGTGGTTGCGGCATCTGCGGATATCTCCAAGGCGGCGGCGACCCGTGCAGTGGATGCCGTGGTGGATTCGATCACCGGCGCGCTGCAGAAAAGCGATCAGGTGACCCTGGTGGGTTTCGGCACTTTCACCGTCAAGCAGCGTGCCGCCCGCACCGGCCGTAACCCGCAAACCGGCGAGGCCATTGCCATTAAAGCCTCGAAAATCCCTACGTTTAAGGCTGGAAAAGCACTCAAGGACGCCGTACAATAGCGGCCCTCCCTTGGGTGCTTAGCTCAGCCGGGAGAGCGTCGCCCTTACAAGGCGAAGGTCGTGGGTTCGATCCCCTCAGCACCCACCAAAAGTAATTGAGGAGTGGTAGTTCAGCTGGTTAGAATACCTGCCTGTCACGCAGGGGGTCGCGGGTTCGAGTCCCGTCCACTCCGCCATAAAGATAAGGGCGTGCTTCTTTGACGAGGGGCGCCCTTTTTTATTGACATGCCCGCCGACGATCCTGTAATGGTTAACGGTTATTGCTTTTGATTCAGCGGTGTCCTTAATATGATGGAGAGCTTCACCGAGTATGCTTGAGTACATTCGCGAACACTCCCAAGGCTGGTTTGCCTGGGCGATCATTATTCTGCTCATCATCCCTTTCGCGCTGTGGGGCATTCACCAGTATGTCGAGGGGGACTCCGCCGTCAATGTCGCCGTGGTCAACGGCAAGGAAATTTCCGCCAATCAATTTCAGCAGGCCTATCAGCAGCAAAGAACCCGTATCCAGGCCATGCTGGGAAAGAATTTCGATCCCTCCCTCATCGATGATGACCAGCTCAAGAAAAACGTATTGGACAACCTGATAGAACGCGAGGTGCTGGTGCAGAGCTCCCACGACGCGGGTATGCGCGTTAGCGCCTTGCGTGTGGGTGCCGAGATTCGCGGAATCCCCAGTGTTCAGAGCGACGGCAAATTCGACAAGGAACTCTATGGACGCCTGCTACGGTCCCAGGGCATAACGGTTGGGGCCTTCGAGCACATGGTGGGTAATGACATCATCATTGAGCAATTGAACCACGCCATCGCCGACGGCGGGTTCGCCACCAAGGCGGAGCTTGACGCCCAGTTGCGCATACAGCTGCAACAACGGGACATCGGCTATGCCTTGGTGCCTGTGGCTTCCTATATCGGCGATATCAAAGTGGAAGACAAGGACATCGAGCAATTTTACAAGGACAATCCCGATCGTTTTCGCACGCCCGAGCAGGTCAGCGTCGACTATCTCGAGTTGTCGGCGGATGGGATGGCAAAAGGCGTCAAGGTGACGGAGGACGACTTGCGTAGCTATTATCAGGAACGCGCCGACGATTTCACCACGCCGGAAGAGCGGCATGCCAGGCATATCCTGATTCCGGTGGCCAGCGATGCGCCGCCGGCTGAGGTGGAGGCCGCGAAAAAGAAGGCGGAGGATATATTGGCCCGCATTCGCAAAGGCGAGTCCTTTGCCGAATTGGCCAAGAAATTTTCCCAGGACCCCGGTTCCGCCAAGCAGGGCGGCGACCTGGGCTTCTTCGGGCGAGGTGTGATGGATAAGGCCTTCGAAAAGGCCACCTTCTCCCTCAAAGTGGGCGAGGTCAGCGAGCCGGTGCGCAGCACCTTCGGTTTCCATCTCATCAAGTTGGAAGGAAAGCGAGGCGGCAAGCGCAAACCCTTTGAGGAGGTCCGCACCCAGCTGGAGAAGGATCTCAAGCACCAGCGGGCCGCTGATCAGTATTTCTCGCAGGCCGAGGAACTCTCCAACCTGGCTTTCGAGCACGATGATAGCTTGACCGATGTCGCGCAACAGATGCATCTGACCATCAAAAACAGTGGACTGTTTACTCACGACAGCGGCGCGGGCATTGCCGCCAATCCCAAGGTCAGGGAAGCGGCGTTTTCCGACGACGTCCTGTTGGGCGGTAAAAACAGCGAGGCCATCGAGTTAAGCCAGGATCATCTCGTGGTGCTGCGCCTCAAAGAGCATAAGCCGGTGGCGCTGCGTCCCCTCGAGGAAGTGCGTGAGGATATTCGCCAGACGCTGCGCATCCAGGCCGCTAAAAGCAAGGCCGAAGAAGTCGGTGAAGGCATCATGAGCCGCATCAAGGGTGGCGAGGACGTCTCCACCGTGATGGCCGGGTTGAAATTGAAATGGGAGCGGCCCGGGTTCATCCCACGCAAGGGCAGCAAGGTGAATCCACAGATCGTCGACGCCGCGTTTAAACTCGATCATCCGGTCGATACCAAGCCGGTGTTCGACGGCAAGCCCCTTTCCTCGGGGGATTTCGCGGTGTATGGCCTCTATGCCGTCAAAGAGGGTGATCCGGCCACCGCCGATAAAAAGACCGTAGAGGCATTGAAGAAATCCTTGGAGCGGGAACATGGCCAGGTAGTCTTCAAGGATTATGCGGACGCCTTGAAGGCGGACATGAAGATCAGCCGTTTCCCGAAAAATATCTAGCCGGCATTGCGCTTTATCCCTGAGGTGCAGCCGGCCGCGTCGTCGAATTCCGCCTGTCGACGGGTATCGATACCGGGGCTATGGACACTCTGCACACCCTGACCAGCGTCGACCGCGTTACTATCGCCTACCGTTGCCGGCGCGACGTGTCCGCCGCCGGCAAGGTGCCGCTGATGTTGATCCACGGCGCGGCCAGCAACATGACGCGCTGGTCGGAATTCACTGAACAAACCTCCCTCGCCGCATCACACGACATCCTGCGTCTCGATCTGCGCGGCCATGGACAATCGCTCCATCGAGGTCCGATCAGCTTGGAGACCTGGTGTGACGACATCGCCGCGATCCTGCGCCGGGAAGCTTATCGCCAGGCGATCCTGGTGGGTCACTGTCTGGGCGCCAATGTGGCCATGATGTTCGCCGCGCGTCATCCGCAACAAACGGCCGGCCTGGTGCTGGTGGAACCCATGTTACGCGAGGCCCTCACCGGCGTGTTGCGTCGGCTGCGAGCGTTGTCGATGCCGCTGCGCATGGTGACCGCCTTGATCCGCTCGCTCAATCGCCTCGGCCTATACCGGCACCACTTGGAGTCCCTCGATCTGCGCGCGCTGGATGCGGAATTCCGCGCCCGTCTCGCCGAGCCCGGCGGCGGCGAGGCCTTGGTGCGGCGCTATGCCTCGCCGTGGCAGGATCTCAAGACCATGCCCAGCGCCAATTTCTTCCAGGACCTGCTGGAAGTGATCCGGCCATTGCCCCTGGACGAGATCGATGTGCCGTTTCTCGCCTTGCTCTCCACCGGACGGACCTTCGTCGATCCCGTCATTACCGGCGCCGTGCTGGCGCGCTTGCCGCGGGGTGAGATTCATACCCTGGAGGCGAAGCATTGGATACCCACAGAGCAGCCGCTGGCCATGCGCGGACTGATCGAGGCATGGGTGGCCTCACGCGGGGAGGAAAAAGAAAACGGCGGAAGCGATTCCGCCGTATAAATATTACAAGGGTTGGGCAGTAATGCGAAACGTCCTTGTGTGAGGGCGTTGCTTAAGCCTTGGTATTAATGATCTTGCCGACGGTCTCGCCGTGGGTATTGACGGTCGGTTTGGATTCCGACGCGGTATGGTTGTCGCTGTCGTTATCACGCTGAACTTCACGTCCGCCCTGGTGAACTTCCTGTTGTTCCTGTTGCGACTTGACGCCGTAGCTGGCGGTCAGATCGATGGAAGAGGAAACTGAATTGACGGCCATGGAAGGCTCCTATGCTGGATTCATTCACAGGCCATGGGCGTAAGCATTATCAAATTCATTAACATACGCCCATGTTCTAGTGTCCAGTATAACCGACAGAGGGCGGATTATTGTGACGCAGTTCACAAATTCGGGCCGGTCACAGGTGCAGGGAGGGCAGGAAACGGTGTACCACCGCGGCCCCCACGGCATCGCTGAACACGTTGACGGTGGTGCGGAAGCGGTCCAGGAACCAGTCCACGGCCAGCAGCAGCCCCACCCCCTCCAAGGGCAGGCCCACGGCGCTCAGCACGATCACCATGGTCACCAGGCCGGCCTCGGGGATGCCGGCGGCGCCGATGGCGGCCAGGGTGGCGGTGACGAATACAATGGCCTGCTGGCCGAAGCTGAGATCGATGCCGTAGGCCTGGGCGATGAACAGCGCGGCCTCGGCCTCGTAAAGGGCGGTGCCGTTCATGTTGACCGTGGCGCCCAGAGGCACCACGAAGCGGATGGCCCGCTCGTCCACCTCGTTCTCGCGCAGGCACTCCAGGGTCATGGGCAAGGTTGCCGAGGAACTGGCGGTGCCGAAGGCGGTGAGCAGGGCCCGCAGCATATTGGCGAGGAAAGCCAGGCCGCGGCGGGCCACCACCATTAATATCGCGGTAAGGATGATGAAGTGCAGTCCCAGCCCGCTCAGCACCGTCACCACATGCCAGCCCACCGCGCTGACCTGGGCGAAGAAGGCCTCGCCGCCGCCCGCCTTGCCCAGCCGGGCGGCGACCAAGGCGAAGATACCCACCGGCGCCAGATACATCAGCCAGATCACCACCTTCATCAGGGCCTCGTTGAGGCCGTCGAAGAAGGCGATGACATGCTCGCCCTTGCCGCCGAGGGTGGTGAGGGCAGCGGACAGCAGGATAGAGAACAGGATCAGCGGCAGCAATTGCATCTTTACCGCGGATTCCACCAGGTTGGGAGAGACCATGGTCAGCAGGATATCGCCGATGCCGGTGTCGGCCTTGGCACGGATATGTTCCGGAATCTCGCCGTGGTTCAGCGCCAGCCCGACGCCCGGTTGAATGAGATTGACCATCAGCAGACCGATGACCACCGCGATGCCGGTGGTGATGACGAAATACAGCACGGTGGCGCCGCCCAGGCGCCCCAGTTTGCGCACGTCGCCCAGGGAGGCCACGCCGCTCACCACCGCCGCTACGATCAGCGGTACGATCAGCATCTTGAGGGCGTTGAGGAACAAGTCGCCCAGCCAGGCGATGTTCACCATGGCCGGGCCGAAATACCAGCCGCACAGGGCGCCGCCGAGGACGCCCAGCACGATGAGGCTTAACAGAATGACGGCGTGTTTATGCGGCATCAGGATTCAGCCGCCGCGTGACGATCAACCCTCGGCGTCGTTATCGGCATCTTGCTCGCCGCCGACGTCGCTCATGCCCATGATGTGATAACCGCCGTCCACGTGCATGATCTCGCCGGTGACACCGGAAGCCAGGTCGGAACAGAGGAAGGCCGCGCAATTGCCCACTTCCTCAATGGTGACGTTACGCCGCAGGGGCGCGCTGCGTTCCGCCACGTTCAGCATGCGGCGGAAGTCGCTGATGCCCGCGGCGGCCAGGGTCTTGATCGGCCCCGCGGAGATGCCGTTGACGCGGATGCCGTCCGGTCCCAGGCTCTGCGCCATATAACGCACGTTGGCCTCCAGGCTGGCCTTGGCCAGGCCCATGACGTTGTAATTGGGCACCACCCGTTCGGCACCGAGATAACTCAGGGTGAGCAGCGCGCCGTTGCGCCCTTCCATCATGGGCAGCCCCGCCTTGGCCAGGGCCGCGAAGCTGTAGGAGCTGATCTCATGAGCGAGATTGAAACCCTCGCGGGTGATGGTGTTTAGATAA
>CAZOTG010000071.1:0-571 GCA_964582585.1 uncultured Chromatiaceae bacterium
CAAAGCAGTTCCCTGTTTTGAAAATTCCCATTCAAGATGGGTTCAAATAGCTCATGGTCATGTCGTAAGCTTCCCAGGCCTAATTTTTCTCAGATTGGAAAATTCTTAGCTAACTATGATCTAAGGGGATGCTGGGCAGAAATCACGATTGTAGAAAATACGCGGCCTGACGCGAAGAACTCTCACTCCGCCCGCAACGCCTCCACCGGATCGAGCCGCGCGGCATGTCGTGCGGGCATCACCCCGGCCAGCAGACCGATGGCGGCGGCCAGGGCCTCCGCCAGTATGACGTAGAACCAGGAGGTGTGTACCGGCAGGGCGGGGACCAGCAGGTGCAGCAACTGGCCGCCGCCGGCGCCGAGGATCAGGCCGGCGGCGCCGCCCAGGGCGGCGAGGATGATGGCCTCGGAGAGGAACAGACCCAGGATATGGATGCGGCGCGCGCCGAGGGCGCGCAGCAGGCCGATCTCCGCGGTGCGTTCCTTGACGGTGATGGTCATGATGGTGAGGATGCCCACGCCCCCCACCAACAGGGAAAAGCCGCCCAGGGCGCCCACGGCGAAGGTGAGCA
>CAZOTG010000071.1:581-4970 GCA_964582585.1 uncultured Chromatiaceae bacterium
CCAGCACCGAGCCCAGGGTCTCCAACATCTGTTCCTGGGTGGTGATGGTGTAGTCCTCACTGCCGTGGCGCGCATTCAAGATGCGGCGGATGCCGGCGGTGATCTCGGAGGTCTCTGCGCCCTCGCTGTACAGCACGTCCACTTCCATCAGGCTTTCGCGGTTGAACATCTCCAGGGCCTTGGCAGCGGGGATGTAGACCGCGTCATCCATGTCGAAGCCCAGCACCTGACCCTTGGATTCCATGGTGCCGATCACCGTGAAGCGGCTGTTGGCGATGCGGATGCGCTGGCCTAAGGGATTGGCGTCGTGGAACAGCTCGTTGCGCACCTTGCTGCCCAGCACCGCGAAGGCGCGCGGTGCCCGGGGATCGTCGGCGGGCAGGAAGCGGCCGCTGCCCACGGTGAAGCTAAACACCTCGGGCATGTCCGGCCCGACACCGTAGATGTTGGTGCGGCGGCGTTTGCCGTTGTATTCGGTCTCGGCGTTGCCCTGCACCACCGGCACCACCGCGCGCACCTGGGCGATGGTGGTGAGGGCGGTGGCGTCGTCGATGCTCAGCGGCCGCACCGTGGCGATGGTGCCGATGGGGGTGCCGTGGGTGACGGTCCTGCCGGGATTGATGGCGATGAGGTGGGTGCCGAACTGGGTGAATTCGCTGAGCACGTAGTGGCGTATGCCTTCGCCGATGGAGGTGAGCAGCACTACGGCGGTGATGCCGATGGCGATCCCTAAGCCGGTGAGACCGCTGCGCAGGCGATGCGCGGTGATGGAGCTGAGAGTGAATTTGACCGCGTCGCCGAGCAGCATGGTCAGCGCCTTTGTAGGGCGCGCACGGGATCGAGCCGCGCCGCGCGCCGCGCCGGCAGGATGCCGAACAACAGGCCGGTGCTCAGGGCCACTACGATCGCCGCCGTGACCGCCCACCACGGTGCACCCACCGGCAGGGAGGGATAGAGACGACCGATGAACCAGCTGCCGAGTTCCCCCAGAGCGAGGCCGAGGACGGCGCCGATCATGGAGAGCAGCGCGGCCTCGGCGAGGAACAGACGCAGGATCTGCTGCGCCGGCGCGCCCAGGGCCTTTAACAGACCGATCTCGCCGGTGCGTTGCGTCACCGACACCAGCATGACGTTCATGATCAGGATGCCGGCCACCGCCAGGCTGATGGAGGCGATGCCCGCCACTCCCAGGGTGAGGGCCTTGAGTATCTTGTCGAAGGTGGCGAGCACCGCGTCCTGGGTGATGACCGTGACGTCTTCCTCGCCTTGATGGCGGGCCTTGAGCGTGGCGATGACATAACGCTTGGCGGCGGGAATCTCTTCGCGGCTGCGCACCTCCACCAGGATGCGGAACAGGGACGCGGTGTTGAGCAGGCTTTGCGCCGAGGCCACCGGGACCATCACCAGGTCCGCGGTATCCACGCCGATGGACTGCCCCTCCGAGGCGAGGATGCCGATGACCCGGAAACGGCGGTCGCCGATGCGCAGCCATTCACCCAGGGCGCGGGTGTTGCCGAACAATTCGTCACGGATCTTGGTGCCGATGACGCACACCGCCTGGGCGGTCTCGGGATCGCCGGGCGGGAGGAATTTGCCCTGGGCCATTTCGAAATGACGGATTTCCAAAAAATCACTGGTGGTGCCGAGGATCGCCACATCCCGTTCCCGCCCACCCCAGGAGGCCGGCGCCGAGCCCACGTTGATGGGGGCGACGCGGCTGACGGTACTGCTGCGGGTGAGGGCCATGGCGTCGACGATAGTGAGATCCCGCGGCGTCTCGCCCAGGAACATGGAAGGCGCGCCGCCGGCGGTCTCGGAGCGGCCGGGGAGGACGATGAGCATATGGGTGCCGAGGGCGGCGAATTCATCCACTACGTAACGCCGCGCCGCTTCTCCCAGAGAGGTGAGCACCACCACCGAGGCCACGCCGATGGCCATCGCGGTGAGCATCAGCCCCACCCGCAAGCGGTAACCGCGCAGGGTCCCCAGGGCGAAGCCGACGGTGTCGAGGAGCTTCATGACGGCGGCGGTTGCGAGATGTCGCTTTGGATACGCCCGTCCACGATGCGCACGCTGCGCCGGGCGCGCTGGCCGAGCTCGGGGTCGTGGGTGACGACGACGAGGGTGAGACCTTGGGCGTTCAATTGTTCCAGGAGGGCAATGACCTCCTTGCCGGAGGCGCGATCCAGGTTACCAGTGGGCTCGTCGGCGAGGATGATCGCCGGCTCCATGACGGTGGCCCGGCCGATGGCCACCCGCTGGCGTTGGCCGCCGCTGAGTTGTTCCGGACGATGGTCGGCGCGGTCGCTGAGGTTCATGGACTCCAGGACGCGCGTCACGCGCTGCTGTCGTTCCTGAGCCGGCACGCCCGCCAGCAGCAGGGGAAGGGCGATATTGTCGGCGGCGCTGAGCCGCGGCACCAGATGGAAGAACTGAAAGACGAAGCCGATGGTCTCGCTGCGGATCTGCGCCTGCTCCTTATCGCTTAAGGCGGTGACGTCGCGATCATTCAAAAGATAGGTACCGCTGTTGGGGCGGTCGAGCAGACCGATGACGTGCAGCAGGGTGGACTTTCCCGAACCCGACGGGCCCATGATGGACAGATATTCGCCGCGCTCGATATTCAGGCTCACGTCGTTGAGGGCATGGACGAGTTGTTCGCCGACTTTAAAGCGGCGGTGAATATTATTCAGTTTAATCATTTTGTTGAAGAAGATTCTTCAAGCGTGACGCGAGCGCCGGCCTTGACTCCTTCCCGGTCGATGGAGGTGACGATCGCCTCGCCGGCGGTCAGGCCGGACAGCACCTCGGTGTATTTCCAATTGGACAGCCCGGCCTTGAAGCCGCGCTCTTCGAGTAATTCGGTAGCGGGGTTGTAGACCAGGACGCGCTGTCCCTCCAATACGGCTTCGGTGGGAATGCGCAACACGTTCTTGCGGGTGTTGATGATGATCTCGAGATCGGCGCTGTAGCCGGGAAGCAGCTGTTGATAGTCTTTCGGTTCGGTGAACAGGGCCTCCACTTCCACGGTGCGCGCCTGCTTTTCCAGTTCCAGTACATAGGGGGCGATGCGGCTTACCCGGCCGGCGAAGGTCTTATTGGGAAAGGCGTCGAGGCTGATGCGCGCCGTCATGTCGGTCTTGACCTGGGGGGCGTCCACTTCGTCGATGGGCGCGGAGATGTACAGGCAGCTGGTATCGAACAGATCGACGGCGGGCAGGGTCGCCACGCCGGTCGGCGAGGGGGTGATGAATTCGCCCACTTCGCCGTTGATCTCACCCACCACCCCGGCGAAGGGCGCGCGCAGCAGGGTGCGCTCCACCGCGGCATCGGCCACCGCCACCCTGGCCTTGCTGACCTCCACGTTGGCGTGGGCGGCCTGGCAACTGGCGCGCTGCGCCTTGGCCTGGGTGCGGGCGGTGTCCGTCTGCTGTTCGGAGACCTGGTTGTTTTTGCGCAGTTCCTCGAGGCGTTTGGCTTCGCGCCGGGCATTGTCAGCCAACAGGCAGACCTGGTCGGCAGTGGCGCGGGCGGCGCTGGTTTCCCGTTGCGCCAGTTGTTTCTGCGCTTCCAGATCGTCATTCCACAGTGCCAGCAGCAACTGGCCGGTGACCACATGATCGCCTTCCTTGACGTAGAGGTGGGAGATCTGGCCGCCGATGGCCGGGGCCAGACGGGCGCGGCGGCAGGCCTTCACCGTCCCGGCGCGGGTGTTGGCGACGGTGGATTCCACCGTGCCGCGCGCCACATGGGTGACGGCGACGGCGATGGGTTTGGGTCGTGATCCATACCAGATTAAAACGGCGACGCCGATGATGATCAATACGATGAGTGCGGCACGAAAACTAGGCACTTTCATGGGTGCGGTTCATTTCTGACATGGGTGATAGCGCATGACAAGCGATTCATAACCTGCATGCGAATGAGTATAACGTATTTATTGGATATAGGTTTTTACTTCAGAAAAAACCCGGGATCAGGGGAGGGAAGTGAAATAAACGGCTGCGACACCGTCAGTCAGAATAGATATTTAAGAGTGTTCCCTCTCCCCGATTGCGCCTCGCGGTGCAATCGGTTCGAGGAGGAACCACCTCGCTCAGGTCCGTGACAGGATCTGATCGATCTCCGCTTCGGCCGTCAGCCAGTCATCGTTAGGATCGCCACCGACGAAGCCACGGCTTTCGGCCCGCAGATACGCCGCCACGGCGATCATCTTCTGCCGCTCTTCGGCCGTTACCGGGCTCTCGGTATCCACTTGCGCCCGGGTTCTCCTGATCGGAGCCTTGCGGGGAGTGGGGCTGGCAGGGGCGGTTATCGCCTTTTTTGGTTTAGCGGCGGTGGAAGCAGCCGCTTTTTTGGGGGCCTTTTTTGCAGCTTTTGCAGCGGCGG
>CAZOTG010000071.1:4980-8968 GCA_964582585.1 uncultured Chromatiaceae bacterium
TTCTTGCTTGCGGTGGTCGATGTTCTCACGTTTGCCATTGTCTACTTCCTTATCCTAGGTCGAAGAACGGTACGTCCATTATTATTGTCGTTAAAATAAATATAGCACACGGACGTGCCATAAGAGTGAAGACAATATGGCGAGGGAATTAGTTCAAGACTTACCCGCCATAGGTGCGACGCACATAGTCATCGACAATGGCTTGGAACTCTTGAGCGATTTGTGCACCTTTTAAGGTCACGGTCTTTTCACCGTCCACATAAACGGGCGCCACCGGCACCTCGCCGGTGCCCGGCAGGCTGATGCCGATGTTGGCATGTTTGCTTTCCCCCGGCCCATTGACTACGCAACCCATGACCGCCACAGTCATTTCTTCCACGCCGGGGTATTGCCCGCTTCATACCGGCATTTGATGACGGTGGTATCTTTGGTTGTCCTGGGCCAGTTTTTGGAAGTAGGTGCTGGTGGTGCGGCCGCAGCCGGGGCAGGCCACCACCATGGGGGTGAAGGAACGCAGGCCCATGGTCTGCAAGATTTCCTGGGCGACGATGACTTCCTGGGTGCGGTCGCCGCCCGGTTCCGGGGTGAGGGAGATGCGGATGGTGTCGCCGATACCCTCCTGCAGCAGCACCGCCAGGGCGGCGGTGGAGGCTACGATGCCCTTGCTGCCCATGCCCGCCTCGGTGAGACCCAGGTGCAAGGGGTAATCACAACGCGCGGCGAGTTCGCGGTAAACGGAGATGAGGTCCTGCACCCCGCTCATCTTGCAGGACAACACGATCTTGTCGTGGGCCAGCCCCCATTCCTCGGCCTTGCGGGCGCTGTCCAGGGCGGAACTCACCATGGCTTCATGGATGACTTCCGCCGTGTCCCGGGGCTGTGTCTGTTTGGCGTTGGCGTCCATGAGGCTCACCACCAGTTCCTGGTCCAGACTGCCCCAGTTGACGCCGATGCGCACCGCCTTGTCATAACGGCAGGCCGTCTCGATCAGGGCGGCGAATTGTTCATCCTTCTTTTTTCCGCGGCCGACATTGCCGGGATTGATGCGGTACTTGGCCAGGGCCTCGGCACAGGCGGGGTGATTGCTCAGCAGCTTATGGCCGTTGAAGTGGAAGTCACCGATGAGGGGCACGCTGCAGTCGCGCTTGTCCAGTTCTTCTCGAATTTGGGGCACGGCGCGCGCCGCTCCCTCGTCATTGACGGTGATGCGCACCAGTTCGGAGCCTGCCCGGGCGAGCTGGATGATCTGCTCGGTGGTGGCGTGGATGTCCGCCGTATCGGTATTGGTCATGGATTGCACCGCGATGGGCGCGCCGCCCCCCAGGGCGACCTGGGCGATGTTGACCGTTGCCGTGGGATGTCTGCTCAGGGTTTCGCGAGGCTTGGACATGAGAACAGTGTTTCGAGATGAGGCATACTAGAAGGCGCTAATGATACCTCAGTTCGGTGGCAAACGGCAGCATGAGCGGGGAGGGCTTATGGACGAAGGAATGGCGCAGATGCTCGAGGATATCCGCCAGGAGGTGGAGTTCACCAAGGGCTGGATCGGCAAGGATCACCTGGACAAGCGGGTGATGGCCGCCATGAAGGCGGTGCCGCGCCATGAATTCGTGCCCGGCGCCTGCCGCTATTTCGCCTATGCCAACGGCCCGGTGGCCATCGGTCACGGTCAGACGGTGTCGCAACCCTACATCGTGGCCCTGATGACCGACCTGCTGGAGCCGCAGGCCGACGATGTGGTGTTGGAGGTGGGGACCGGTTCCGGCTACCAGGCGGCGGTTCTGTCGCAGTTGATCAAGCGGGTGTACAGCATGGAGATCGTCGCCGTCCTGGCCGATGAGGCGGCGACCCGTCTGCGGAGACTGGGTTATGACAATGTCGAGGTACGCAGCGGCGACGGTTATCAAGGATGGCGGGAACATGCGCCCTTTGACGGCATCATCGTTACCGCGGCGGCGCCCCACATTCCGCCGCCGTTGATCGAGCAGCTCAAACCCGGCGGACGCCTGGTGATCCCGGTGGGTCCGCCGTATGGACATCAGATACTCAGCGTGGTGAGCAAAGACGACGGAGGCCGAATCGTCACCCGGGATATCCTGCCCGTGGCCTTCGTGCCGCTGACCGGCGAGCACCATCCCCCGTCGGGCGACGAAGACTAGCGCATCAGAAGCTTTGCGTAATCTGATCCGCCTTGGACACGGCGGTGAAATAGGCCTCGGTGAGGGTATCGGGGGAGACGCTGGGAAGATCGATGTCGTCCCAGCGGGCCTCTTCATAGGCCAGAACGCAGCGCAAGATCTTTCCCAGGGTTCCTTGCTGTTTCAGTAGCGCCGCCTTGATGTTGTCCGCCAGAGGCAGATTGGCGAGGACCTTTTCCATGGTAGAGTCCATGAGGGCGTCCAGGACTGAGAACAGGCCGACGGTAAAGCAGCTTTCCTTGTTTTCTCCCAGCGTCTCCCCCAGGATTTCGCACATCTTCGCCCGGGTAACGCCGATGACCATGAGTTCGGGAGGTTTGTCGGGGATGTTGGAAAGGGCGATCAGGGAGACCCATTGTTTGACCTGCTGCAGGCCCAGATAGACGATGGCGTGATGAATGGACTCGATGGGCTTAGGCAAGGCGTAGTAAGCTGAGTTCAGCCCGCGGAGCAGTTTGTAACTGAGGGCGATGTCCTGGCTAACCAGATCGGCCAATGGTTTTATTTTTATGTTTGGATCCTGCAATTGCGCCAATAGCTGTAGGATCGCCAGGCGGTTGGACGGCAGGCTCTGACCGGTGACGATCTTGGGTTTGCAGAAGAAATAACCTTGGAAATAATCGAAGCCCAATTCCCGGGCGAATTCGAAGTCATCGTAGGTCTCGACTTTCTCGGCCAACAATTTCACGTCAAGCTCGCGAAGAGCGGAGACATGGACGCGAATGTCGTCGCGCGGCAGGGCCAGAAAATCGATCTTGACGATGTTACTGGTCTCTACCAGGGGACGCAGATCGTGATGGTAGAGAAAATCATCCAGGGCGATGTCATAACCGTCGCCTCTCAATTTGCGGACGGCGTTGATGAAGGCGACGTCCACTTCGATGCCTTCCAGGATCTCCAGGACTATGCGCTCCTTGGCAAAGGGGAGCGGCAACTCGCCCAGGATGAAATCGCGGGGCAGATTGATAAAGGCCACTTTCTGTCCCACCAGATCTTCCAGGCCGAAGCCCAGGAAGGCGTTGAGTACCACCTGGGTGGTGGCCAGATTATGGTCGACGTCGCCGGCCTCGTTATTCAACTTGTTGGGGCGATAGAGCAGCTCATAGGCGCATACGTCCAATTTATCGTCATAAATCGGTTGCCGCCCTATATAAATCTCATGCATGACAATATTCCAACCGCCCGATGGTTCACTTCTTAAAGTGTATCGGTTGGAGTGGGAACCATCTTAGTAGGTGATCGTAGGTGACCGCCCCCCTTGTAATTAAACCGTAAGGGAACGGTACTTAATGCGATGCGGCTGGTCGGCGTCGGTGCCCAGACGACGGTGGCGGTCGGCCTCGTAATCGGCGTAGTTGCCCTCGAACCATACCACGTTGCTGTCTCCCTCGAAGGCCAGCATGTGGGTGGCGATGCGGTCCAGGAACCAGCGGTCATGGGAGATGACCACCGCGCAGCCGGGGAAATCCAGGAGGGCCTCCTCCAGGGCGCGCAGGGTCTCCACGTCCAGATCGTTGGTGGGTTCGTCGAGCAGCAGCACGTTGCCGCCGCTCTTCAGCAGTTTGGCCAGGTGCAGGCGGTTGCGCTCACCGCCGGACAGCTCGCGCACCAGTTTCTGCTGGTCGGTGCCCTTGAAATTGAAGCGGCTGAGGTAGGCGCGGGACGGCATCTGGAATTTGCCCACGGTAATGATGTCCTGGCCGTCGGAGATCTCCTGCCAGGCGGTGTTATCACCCGTGAGGTCGTCACGGGATTGATCCACATAGGCGAGTTGTACTGTTTCGCCGATG
>CAZOTG010000072.1:0-8966 GCA_964582585.1 uncultured Chromatiaceae bacterium
GCAGGGGTCGCTGGTGCTGAGTCAACATGGTCAATGGCTGCTGGCCGTTAACGCAGAGAGCAACGACATTTCCGTGTTCCGGGTAAGGCCGGGCGGTATCAAATTGCGCGACAGGACCGGTTCAGGGGGCACTCTTCCGGTGAGCGTGACCATCTCCGGTGATCGTGTATACGTGCTCAATAATGGCGTGCCGGCCAATATCACGGGTTTCAAACTGGATCACCGCGGGCACCTGCATGCGCTGGCACATTCCACGCGTCTGCTGGGCGCGGGTTCTTACGGCCAGGTCGCCTTCGATCCGCGGGGAAAGTCCTTGACGGTGGTGGATAAGGCCAACGACCGGATACTGGTGTTTCCTCTGCGTAAGCATGGCCTGCCGGCCGCGGCGCCGGTGATCTCGCCGTCTTCCGGTAACGTCCCCTTTGGCGTCGCCTTCGACAGGAGGGGCCATCTGTTGGTGGTGGAGGCCGGCAGCAATGCCGTGTCGTCGTACCGGATGCTGCATAACGGCAGTCTGCAAACCATCAGCGCCTCGGTCGCCAACGGTCAGGCGGCGACATGCTGGATCGCCGTAAACCATCGCGGCGATGTCTTTACCACCAATCCCGGCACCCATTCCCTATCGGCCTTTCATGTGGCCGCGGCGACGGGACAAGTGAGCTTGTTGAACGGCACCGCCGGCGCCGGGGATGCGCCTCTGGATATCGACATCACCAGGAACGGCCGTTTCGCATATGCGGTCGACCCGGCAAACGGCGGGGTGGATATGTTCAAGATCGGGCATGACGGCAGCTTGACCGGCATGGGCAGCGTCCCCGCCGGCCTGGCTATCTATGCGCAAGGCATGGCGGTACGCTGAGGGCTGACTGGTCAGTTTTCTTTATGTGGCACAAGGAGGGGCTAAGCTCGGATTAGCCCCTCCTTTTTCCCTGTCGCCGCGGGATGACGCTCTGCGCCGGCGTTGCTTCGTGGTTTGGCGATCCTTTGCTAATATTAAAACAGGCGTCGGAAACTGATGCACCTTGAAAGGGCTGCCTATGTCTATGCAAAGGTGTGCGCGCTCTTTGACCCTGATATTGTTGTGGGCTTTGGCCATGCCGTCCTTCGCGGGGGATCCCGTCCCCGGGAAGGCTGTGCAGGTGATGGTCGGGGCGGACGGCAAGCAGCGGGTGGAGATTCTCGGCGGCAGTTACTTCTTCAAGCCCGACCACATCGTCGTAAAGGTCAACGTGCCGGTTGAATTGGTGCTGAAGCGCGAATGGGGCATCGTACCTCATACTTTCGTATTGAAGATTCCACAGTCGGGGATCATGATCGACGAATCCCTGAGTACCGACGCCAAGACCGTGGTGTTTACGCCCACAGTGACGGGAACGTACACTTTCTATTGCAAGAACAAGCTGCTGTTCTTCAAGAGCCACGAAGAGAAGGGCATGAAAGGTGTCCTGGAAGTGATCCCCTGAATCATGCATGGAGCCGTACTCATAGTGGCACTGCTTTTCACCGATACTGTAAATCCGATTCAGACGGCAATCGATCATTATCGGGAGGTTGCGGCCTATCAGGTGACCTTGAAATCCGTGAGTGGCGGCAAGAGCGAGATCATTCATTATTACTTCAAGAAGCCCAATCATGTGCGGATGGAATTCGTCACCCCCTTCAAGGGCGCCGTGCTGATTTACGATCCCGGCACCAAGCAGGCGAAGCTGTGGCCCTTCGGCTACCGCAGTTTTCCTTCGTTGACCTTGAGCCCCTCGAACAGCATGATCCAAAGCTCCACGGGGCAGCGGGTAGATCGTTCGGATGTGGGGGTGCTTTACGGCAATGTGAAGGCATTGCAGGAACACGGCGCGACCCGGGTCACCGGCATCGAATTGCTCGATGGCCAGGAGACGATGCATGTCGTGGTGGCGGGCAAGAACGGTTATTCCATCGGGGCGGTGTCCCGTTATCAGCTGTGGCTGGACCGCGACACCGGCTTTCCCCTCAAGGTGCTGAGCCATGATATCGATGGACAGGTGATCGAGATGGTGGAGATGCGGGAATTACAGATCGGCCCCGAATTTCCCGTCGGATTTTTCAAGCAATAAAAGCAGTCATGGCAAAATTCCAGTTTGTCACCGTGTGGCGGATCGAAGCGCCTCTTCCCCAGGTGTGCGACGCCGTTTCCCATTGTCTGTATTGGCCGGACTGGTGGCGGGGAGTGGAAAGCGTGGAGGAGTTCGATCCGGGTGACGCGCAAGGGGTCGGCAGCCTGCGCCGTTTTACCTGGCGAGGTCGGCTGCCCTATAGCTTGACCTTCGACGTGCGCGTCACCCGCATCGTGCCGCTCACCATGCTGGAAGGGCAGGCCAGCGGCGAAGTGGAGGGTGTCGGCCGCTGGCGGTTTTCCAGGGAGGGTGATGTCACCGTGGTGTGCTATGAGTGGCAGATACGCACCAACCGGCTGTGGATGAACGTCATCGCGCCCCTTGCCCGGCCCCTGTTCAAATGGAATCACGACCAGGTGATGCGCCAGGGGGCGGAGGGAATGGCGCGCCTGTTGAATGCCAGGCTGGTGAGCCTGGTGCACGACTGAGATCCACTTGACCATAAGAGCAACAATAGATTGGCGCGCGGCGACTTATGCAGGCATCGCTGCGGGGGTCGCGGCGACCGCGGCGCAGCTCGTTCTGTGGTGGGCCTTCTGGGACGTATTGCCGGGGATTTTGTATCGCGACGCACGCCTGGCCGCGGCCATGGTCTTGGGGCACGGCGTCCTCCCGCCGCCCGCGACCTTCGACTGGTCGGTGATGGCGGTGGCGACCTTGATTCATTTCGTGCTTTCCATCATTTACAGCATGGTCCTCGCCGGGGTCGTTTCTCGTCGCAGCCTGCCGTCTGCGCTCCTGATGGGCGCCGCATTCGGGCTGGCGTTGTTCGGAATCAATATGTATGGATTCACCATGGTGTTCCCATGGTTTGCGGCGGCGCGCGATTGGATCACCCTGGTTACCCATGTCCTATTCGGAATCTCCGCCGCCGCTGCTTACAGGGCGCTGTCCGGGCGGCGGTGAACTCCGTCCCGATCAGCCAGTCTTAATGTAGACTGTCATTTAACAGGGAGAATATTGCCGTGCCGTATAGCGAGCAACGCGTGACCTCGGTTCGTCCATGGTCGGAAAAGACCTTCAGCTTCACCACCACCCGACCGGAACAGTTTCAGTTCGAGAACGGGGAATTCGTGACGCTGGGGTTGCGGCCGGAGGGTAAGCTCATTGCGCGCGCCTACTCCATCGTCTCCACCAACGACGAGGATTATCTGGAGTTCCTCAGCATCCACGTCCCGGACGGGCCGCTGACCAGCCGCCTGGCGCAGATCGGCGAGGGTGACAGCGTATGGATCAACAGCAAGACCACCGGGTCGTTGACGCTGCGTTTTGTGCAGCCTGGCCGCAATCTCTACCTGCTCGCCACCGGTACCGGGCTTGCGCCGTTCATGTCGCTGATCCGCGATCCCGAGGTGTACAAGGCCTTTGAGCGGGTCATCCTGGTGCACACGGTGCGCACCGTCCCCGAGCTTGCCTACCGGCGGGAGATCGAGGCGCTGACTAATGATCGTTTGCATTACGTGCCCACGGTGACCCGCGAGCCGTTCGCCACGCCGCAGCGGGGCGCGGACCTGTTCCGTTCCGGCGAACTCTTCGCCCTATGCGGCCTGCCCGAGGCCGATCCCGAACACGACCGCGTCATGCTGTGCGGCAACCCGCACATGAATCAGGAGATGGCTCAATTTCTACGGGGACGGCAGTGGACCATGACCGGCTATCGCGGCGTGGGGAACTTCACCCTGGAAAAGGCATTCGTGCTGCAGCACGAATGACAGGTGTCCGCCTTGGCGCGGATTAATTGTCCTCTGTCAGGGCGTAGATGATCGGTGTGCAGACGACTTCCAGTGCATGCACCATCGTGTTGCCGGGTACCACCATGGTGTTGGGGCGCGACATGAAGGCGCCGTCGATTTGCTCCATCAGCTTGGGAAAGTCATGGCGCTTGGGGGTGCGGAAGTGAATGACCACCACGCTTTCGTCGGCGCTGGGCACGTCCTGGAAATCAAAGGGATTTGAGGTGTCGACCATGGGCACGCGCTGAAAATTGATATCGGTGATCGAGAACTGCGGCACGATGAAGTTTATATAGTCGTTCATGCGGCGTAATATCGTGGACGTTACATTTTCCAGGGTACATCTGCCCCCGTGGCAGTCTCGATAGATCTTTTGTATCCACTCCAGGTTGATGGTCGGTACTACGCCGATGAGAAGATCGACGTATTTCGAGACGTCGACGCCGCTATCGCCTTTTCGCCGTTCGGGGTGATGCGCTGGAAGGTGCGCAGGGCTGGAGCGGCGCCTGGTCCAGGTGGATGCGACGACGCCACCGTGCAGCCCTTCGTAAAAAAGCAGGTCGCTATCGGCCGGCACCTGAGCCCATTCGGTGAATTCGCCGGCGGGCGCCCCGTGCAGCGCAGCGTCTTCCTCGTCCTTTACATAGTGCCTTGTCTTGCCTTTGCCGGTCGCGGAGTATTCGCGAAACAGACTTTCCAATTCCGCGAACAAGTTGGTGTCGGGGCCGAAATGGCTTATCGGCTTGCCGGCCTCGATAGAGGTATCGATGGTCTTGTCCATCATCTCACGGTTGTAGCGAAAAAAGGCATCGCCGTGAACGTAGACCGCCTTGGTGTCGAGACGACGAAAGATTTCCGCAAAGGCGTGTTGCACCGAGGTGGTACCGGCCCCGGAAGAGCCGGTCACGGCGATGATGGGATGCTTGCGTGGCATTGTAATGTCTAGTGGAAGTTTACTTATGTTATATGGGGGTGAGCGTCAGTTTAACCGAATAGCAAAAGTATTTGAACTGCCTGAGGGTGGGTATGCCTATGCCTGCCTGCGTGGAGGGGATGATTCGCGACCTGAATATGATCGCTAGTCATTGTCAGGCAGGGTGGTCACGTCAACGGCGACCTGCGCGTGATGGTATGAGCCGCCGCCGTAAATCACGCCTTTGAGCGGTGTGATGTCGGAGTAATCTCGACCCCAGGCCGTGGTTATATGGCGGCCCATGGGTACTTGATTGTTGGTGGGGTCGTAGCCCAGCCAGCCGACATAAGGGTCGTAAGCGGAAAACCAGGCATGGGAGGCGTCGGCGCCGCGCAGTTTGGTCTGCCCCGGGGGTGGCAGGGTTTCGATGTAGCCGGAGACGTAGCGTGCCGGTACGCCGTGACTGCGCAGGCAGGCGATGGCGAGATGAGCGAAATCCTGGCACACGCCGCGACGATGCTCCAACACGGCGCTGAGAGGCGTGGCCACGGTGGTGAAATCGGGGTCATACTCAAAATCGCGATGGATGCGCGCCATGAGGTCGAACACGATTTCCGCCAAGGGCCGCTGCTCGCGAAAGGAGGGCGCCGCGTAACGCTTGATTTTCGGCGTCGCGCCGGCCATGGGGGAATCCAGCAGGTATTGCATGGCATCCAGGTTGGCGGGGCTGCTTTCCTCCCGCAGACGGCGCACCGATTCCCGCCACGGCGCATTGGAGCGAAATGGCAGCTGTACGCTGTCATCATCCAGCGCTATTTCGCTGGTGGCGGTGACGGTCAGCGCATCGTGCGGTTCCTCTATGGCGAAGTACAGCACGCGATTACCGAAGAAGTCCTCACGTTCCATTCGATCATCCGGCACCGGGTCGACGTCGACGCGATAGTTGAGGCAGCGCTGACGTGGGCCGTTGCGCGGTATCAAGTGCGCCTCGTTATGGCAGCTGGTCACCGGTTGTTCGTAGGTGTAAGTGGTCTGGTGGGTGATGCGATATTTCATGGCGGTGGTTCCGAACCGAGTAATTGTTGAGGCCCGCGGGTGTCGGTGAAGTAATCGCGGCTGAGGGCGTCGGACATGTTCCGCAACAGGTGTTCGACCCGCACCAGGAGTTGATCGAGCGCATTGCGTGAACCGGTGTCCGGGTCCGCGGACGCCAGCTGTGTCAGTTCGCTGAGGCGCAGCGCCGTGGCCGCTTCCAGCACGCTGCGCGCCTCGGGGCTCAATTGCGGGGCGTCGAGATCACGCGGCAGCGCCGCGGCGTGTTTCTCCAAAGAAATCAGCTGGAACATCAGGGCGCGGGGATTGGTTTCATTCAACAGCAACAGCGCCAGAGTGGGAATGACCTGCGGCGGGGCGTTGTAGCCGCGACGATAGGCCACGAGGCTTTCGCAGCTGCGCAATATGGCGGCAAGTAATGCGGATTCCACCGCCGGGGGTCGCGTCGCGGTCAAGGTGCCGCGCAACAGGGCGATCAGCAGCAAGCCGCGTTCGATGCGGCGGCCGATATCCAGGAACAACCAGGCCTTCCCGCGCAGCATGTTTTCCATGACCAGCCCCGACAGTGCCGCCAAGTCGGTGATGAGCTGATTGAGCGGTTCCTGCAGATCCTCCAGATCGGCGTGCGCCGTCTGTTCGAGCGCGGCAAGGCGCTCCGACACGTCGTTGATCAGGCGCAAGGTATCGCCGGAGAGTAGATTACGAACGCCGTTGGCGGCCTGCAGCATTGCCCGCAGGTTGTAGGCAATGCTGCCCTGGCGTTGCGGTTTGACGATGAGCGACAGCAGTTCGGTGGCTATGTCGATGGGTTGTTCCGCGTTCTGCGCGCCGATGAAGCCGGGATGGGTGGAAGTTACGTGGGTGAGGGCTTGCAGCAATGCCGCCAGGGTCTCTTGATTATGTGTTTCTTCGAATTCCGAGATGCTGTAATAGGCCGCGAGCACCGTGCGTACCAGGCGCATGCTGTGTTCGGCGCGTTCCGCATAACGGGCGAACCAGAACAGGTTATCCGCCGCCCCCGGCGGCAGCGACATGCGCAGGGTCGGGACCGCCTCGGTGGTGATTGCGGTGCGCAACAGACTGACTTGCTTTTCCGGCTCCGAGGCGATGACCCAGGTGTCTTTGGCGATGCCGCCGGCCTGGTTGGAAACGATGAAGCTGTCCCCCGAGGGGGCAATGCGGGTCAGACCACCGGGCATGACCACATAGCCGTCCTCGCGCGCCACCAGGAAGGAGCGCAATACGGCATGACGCGCCGCCAATTGGCCGTCCACCAGGGCGGGCGCGCAAGAGAAGCTGACGCGCTCTTGCGCGACGTAGAGGTGTGGATTGGCGCGGATCCAGCGAACTACTTCGCGTCGCTGATCGCGGCTGAGCAGTGAGCCGAAAATGGGCATCGCTCCGGTGCGGCGGTGGGTCATGCGCACCACCATCTTGTCGAGATTGGCGATGACATGGCGGCGCTCGCGGTCCTGGCCGCACCACCAGGTCGCGACCGAGGGCAATTCCAGGGGCTGTCCGAGGAAATGTTTCGCGATGCCCGGCAGGAAGGCGTGCAAGGCGGGGTTTTCCAGCAAGCTGACGCCGAGGGGATTGGCGACGGTAACCCGACCGCGCCGGGTCGCTTCCACCAGGCCCGGGATCCCCAGGCGCGAATCCGGTTGCAGTTCCAGCGGGTCGCAATAGTGATCATCGACGCGACGCAAAATGACATCCACCGGCTCCAGGCGCCGCAA
Source organism: uncultured Chromatiaceae bacterium (assembly GCA_964582585.1). Classification (GTDB taxonomy): domain Bacteria; phylum Pseudomonadota; class Gammaproteobacteria; order DRLM01; family DRLM01; genus JARRQJ01. Next base: position 7,586 of record CAZOTG010000072.1, read on the forward strand.
GGAGCGCAGCCACACCCGTCCATCGCGCATGGTCAAATCACGCCCCTGCACCAAACTGTAGCCGAGGTAGTTGGCGAGGTAGGCGTGTTCGAAGTAGGTTTCGTTGAACGGCCCGGGCGTGAGGATGACCACGCGGGGATTGTCGGCGTCGGGCGGCGCGTGGGAGGCGAGGCTGGCGCGCATATTTTGAAAGAACAGCGCCAGGCGGTGTACATGGGAGTCGCGGAACAGGCTGGGGAAGACCTGGGACATCACCGTGCGGTTCTCCAGCGCATAGCCGGCACCGGACGGCGCCTGAGCGCGGTCGCTGAGCACCCACATCTGACCGTCGGGGCCGCGTGCCAAATCCGCGGAATAGAAGATCAGCGCGTGAGATTTCTGACTGGCCAGCGGATGGCAGGGACGCAGGAAACCCGGGTGGCCATAAATCAATGCCGGCGGCAGCAGTCCGCGGCGGATCAGTTCGCGCGGGCCATAGATGTCGCGCAGCAACAAGTTGAGGATTTCGGCGCGCTGGGTAAGACCGGACTCTATGCGTCGCCATTCCTCGCTGGAGATCAGCAGCGGGATGGGATCCAAAACCCAGGGGCGCTGGCCGCCCGCCGTATCGCCGTAGACGTTGTAGGTGACGCCGTTGTCGCGCAACAGACGCCGGGCCTCGTTGCGCCGCTCTCCGAGTTCGTCCTGTCCCAATTCGGTCAGGACCCGCGCCAGGTGCTGCCAATGGGGGCGCACCGTACCGTCCGGTGCACGCATCTCATCGTATGCCTCTGCGGTGGGCCGATACTGCGCGATCAGCGATTCTTGAAGTTGCGTTGCCATCACAGCTTAGCGTCTATTGAGAGCGAATCATGATAGCGCGCCGTGGCGGCGGGCGCGAGCCGCAAGCCGTCTTTTTGCCCCTGTCCTTGCCATAAAATGCGTGCTAAGCCGGCGCGCGGCGCAGGTCCAGGGTGTAAGGATACTCGTGATTGCGTTCCTCCGCCGGCGGCGCCATGGGTCCCGGCATGTGTCCTTCGGGGAAGAGGCGGTCCAGTTGGGCGAATTCGGGAGACGGTTGCAGCACGCCCGGGGTATGGCCGTAGCCCCAGAAACGGCTGATGCGGCGCGCCTCCGCCTCGTAGGCATTGACCGGAAAGACCTCGTAGTGGCGGCCGCCCGGGTGCGCGACATGGTAGGTGCAGCCTCCGATCGAACGGCCGTTCCAGCCGTCGATGATGTCGAATACCAGAGGCGCGTGCACGCCGATGGTGGGGTGCAGGGCGGAGGGTGGTTGCCAGGCGCGGTAACGTACCCCCGCCACATACTCGCCCTGGGTGCCGGTGTTGTGCAGGGGCACGCGCCGGCCGTTGCAGGTTACGATATGGCGGCCGTCGGTGAG
>CAZOTG010000073.1:0-1893 GCA_964582585.1 uncultured Chromatiaceae bacterium
CTTGAGCGGCGCCACCGCGGCGTGATCCGCCACCCACTGGAAATAGAACCGCGCCCCGTCCAGGTCGGACTGATCGACCTTGAGCTTGGCCAGCACCAGGGCGCTCAGCGCGGCATAATTGGAGTTGGCGTACTTTTCCATCAACACCCCGCCGCGCTGCACGGCCGCGTCCTTATCCCCCTTATCCACCTCCTGCAGAAGCTGTTCGTATTGCTCCGAGGCGAATTCCGCCTGACTCTGCTGCTGTGCCAGCCACCATTTGCCGCCGCCGACGATGGCGATACCGAGCACGATGCCCAGAATGACGGACTTGCCGTTGGCCTTCCACCAACGCTTGAGGGCCTCGACCTGTTCCTTATCCGATACGTAACCTTCCACGATAGGTCCCCTGTTTCAATTAATCTTAATTACATTCAGAAAGATCTGAATTCCCCCTCTCCCTCCGGGAGAGGGTTGGGGTGAGGGGATAAATCAACGAATCCGACACCCCTCACCCTGTCCCCTCTCCCGAAGGGAGAGGGGACATAGAAAATTAAGAGCTTCCCTCATTCAAAGGCAACAAGATCCGTTCGATCTCGCCGCTATCCTGTCCGGCCAGCGCCTCCAACAAGGCCTGCCAGTTCCAATCGCGCTGCGCCGCCTCCCGCCGCAAGGGCTTGACCCCGATGCGGCCGTCGCGCACTTCCTCTTCGCCCAACACCAGGGCGAAGGCCGCGCCGCTCTTGTCGGCGCGCTTGAGTTGCGCCTTGAAGCCGCCGCCGCCGCAGTTGAGCTGCAGGCGCAGCCGGGGACAGGCGCTGCGCAATTGTTCGGCCCACACCACGCCCCGGCGCTCCGCCTCCGCGCCTACCACCACGAAATAGCAATCCGGCGCGGCGCCAGGCGGCACTGTATCACTTTCCTCCAGCAAGGCCACCAGGCGCTCCACCCCCAGGGCGAAACCCGCCGCCGCGGTGGGCCGCCCGCCCAGCTGTTCCACCAGACCGTCGTAACGCCCGCCGGCGCACACCGTACCCTGGGCCCCCAGTCGGTCGGTGATCCACTCGAACACCGTCTTGGTGTAATAGTCCAGGCCGCGCACCAAACGGGGATTGACCTCATAGGCCACGCCGGCATCGTCCAGCAGTTGCTGCAATTGCGCGAAGTGCTCCCGCGATTCCTCGTCCATGGCATCCGGCAGGCGCGGGGCGCCGGCGATGATGCCCTGCATGGCCGGGTTCTTGCTATCGAGGATGCGCAGGGGATTGCTGTGCAGGCGGCGCCGGCTGTCCTCATCCAGATCGGCCTGGTGATCACCCAGATAGGCCACCAGGCGCTGGCGATACTCGGTCCGCGCCGTTGGCGAGCCCAGGGAATTGATCTCCAGCCGCATACCATCGATACCCAGCCGCTGCCACAAGCGCCGGGTCATGAGGATCAACTCGGCGTCGATGTCCGGCCCCGCCATGCCGAAGGTCTCCACGCCGAACTGATGAAACTGGCGGTAACGTCCCTTTTGCGGCCGCTCGTGGCGAAACATGGCGCCGCCGTACCACAGACGCTGCATTTGATTGTGCAACAAGCCGTTCTCGATGGCGGCGCGCACGCAGCCGGCGGTGCCCTCGGGGCGCAGGCTGAGACTGTCGCCGTTACGGTCGACGAAGGTGTACATCTCCTTTTCCACGATGTCCGTCACTTCGCCGATGGTGCGCTTGAACAATTCGGTGCTCTCCACCAGCGGCATACGGATCTCGGCATAGCCGTAAGCCTCCACCACCTCGCGCATGCTACGTTCCAGGTGTGCGAAGTAGCGGGACCGCTCCGGGAGGATGTCGTGCATGCCGCGAACGGCTTGAAGAGTGGTATGCGTCATCAAATTCAGCCGAGAAAATTAGGCCTTATTGTACTGAGGAA
>CAZOTG010000073.1:1903-8768 GCA_964582585.1 uncultured Chromatiaceae bacterium
CTCGTATCCTATTCATGGAAGCGGCATGCCGGCATTCACCGGCCATTCCGCCACTCAATTTTTGCTGGTACCCTTGTCGCCCACCCGGAAGCGCGCCATGTCCTGGCGCGCATAGGCGGAATGGTCCACCCGCTTGCCGTTGTATTCCACGATGACCCCCGGCGCATAGCCCAACAGGATATCGAAGGGTGGCTCCCCCTCGATGCTCTGAGCGTCTCCCGGTACCATCAGGTCGTAGAACAGGCGCTTGCCGGAGCCATCCCTCACCTCTACCCACGACGGCTTTTCAGACTTGAGGCTTAGGGTCGCACGCGGCAAGTCCGGCTGAGGCGGCGACGGCGTCGCATCGGTTACCTCGGCGGCGGATGCGGCCTGGTCGGCCTTGCCGTCGGCGGAAGCGGGTAAGGACAGCGATTGTTGCGGCGTTCCTCCGTTTCGCTGCGCCGGCAACGCCAAGCCTTCACCGTTCGGCACGGCCTGCAAAGACATTTCCGGCCCCGACGACGACTCCATGATGGGCGCTAACAACTTGGTCACCTCGGAACGCCAGATCAGGATCACCACGACCACCACCGTGGCGGTAAGCGCATAAACCACCCAACGCGGCACCTGCGTCGTGGAAGACATGGGTTCCGGTTGACCACTGAGACGGGCCACCCGCTCCAAGGGCGGCGCCGCCGACGTCCCCAAGCTCCGATAGGCCTCGATGAGCGGTTCCGGCGCCACACCCAGCAAGCGGGCATAGGTACGCAGATTGCCGGTGACGTAAATGGGCGCCGCGAATCTGCCATAGTCGTCCTCTTCCAAGGCTCGTACCAGGGAGATATCGATATGCAGTTGCTTGGCCACCGCTTCCTGGGTCAAATTGCGGGACTCGCGCGCCGCGCGCAAATCGCGGCCCGGCCCCACCTTGGGTTCCAGCTCCACCTGAGCCCCACTCTCGACATGCTCCTCCGTCATGGCGCCTTCTGTCCCCGTAATAATGCGGTTTCCTCCGAGGTGGGAAACTTCTCTTGAAGCTGCTTGGCGTATTTTGCGGCGCTGGTCTCGTCACCCAGGCGGCGTTCCACCCTCACCCCCAGCCACAGAACCGGTGCGCCGGCCGGCGCCACTTCCATGTAACGCTGCAAAAAGGCGCGCGCGCTCAGGTATTGCTGTTGTTTGAATTTGAGATCGGCCATCGCATACAAGGCATCGGCCATGTTTGGATTGGAATGAAGGGCAGCGCGAAAATATTTCTCGGCCTTCGCCATATCCGGCACTTCCAGTGCACACAATCCCGCGTTGTTATAGGCCACTTCCGGTGTCTTGTAAAAAGGCTGTTTGGCGGCATCGAGAAAGTTGTCCCGCGCCTCGTCCAGGCGACCTTGCCGGCACAGGAAAACACCATAATTGTTTAACAGCATCGGGTCCGAGGGCGTCAGGGACAGGGCCTTGCGATAGTGTTCTTCCGCCTCGCGGTTCTTGCCCAATTTCTTGTAGAGTTCCGCGATGTAGTGATTGGCGGAAGCCGAGTCCGGATTGAGCTTCAGGGCGTGCTTGAGCTTGGCCATGGCCTGCTCATTCTCGCCCTGCTCCATATAGGCGAGCCCCAGGCGCGCATTCAGCTCAGCGGCATTTTTAGGATTGCTCGGCATGGGCCCGGTGGACGTACAAGCCGTCACCAGCAACACCGCCGCAATCGCGAACGCCCAGCTGCTCCGACTCATCTTGCCATCCGTTCCTGTTCCGCGGCGAACTGCCGGGAACGCCGGGTGCGGTCCATCACCCTGCCCACCAACTGGCCGCAGGCCGCGTCGATGTCGTCGCCGCGGGTCTTGCGGGTCACCGTCACCAGACCGGCCTCGTTGACGATGCGCCGGAATTCGGCGATGGCCGCCGGACGGGAACAGCTGTACGCGGTGTTGGGAAAGGGGTTGAAGGGAATGAGGTTCACCTTGGCGGGTACGCCCTCCAGCAAGCGCACCAGTTCCCGGGCATGGGCGGCACTGTCGTTGACGCCGTCCAGCATCACATATTCGAAAGTCACCCTGCGGTGCGGCGCGCCATCCACGTAACGGCGGCAGGCCGCCATCAATTCGGCGATGGGGTATTTCTTGTTTAAAGGCACCAGTTCATCGCGCAGCGCGTCATTGGGCGCATGCAAGGACACCGCGAGGCTGACGTGGTTGGCGGCGCGCAAGCGGTCGATCATGGGTACCATGCCCGCGGTGCTCAAGGTGACGCGCCGCTTCGACAAGCCGTAGGCGAAATCGTCGGTCATGATGTTCATGGCCCGCACCACGTTGTCGAAGTTGAGCAGGGGCTCACCCATGCCCATGAGCACCACGTTGCTGATGCGCCGCTCGCCCTTGGGGGTATCGCCCAGGGCGCGATAGGCCACCAGCAACTGACCGATGATCTCGGCGGTGGTGAGGTTGCGGTTGAAACCCTGCTGAGCGGTGGAACAGAAGGTACAGTTCAGCGAACAGCCCACTTGCGAAGAGACACACAAGGTACCGCGATCGCTCTCGGGAATGAACACCGTCTCGATGCAATTGCCACTGTCGAGCCGCAGCAGCCACTTGCGGGTACCATCGTGGGAACCTTGCTCCATGACCAGTTCCGGCAGGCGGACCGCCGCCATATCCCGCAGGCGGGTGCGCAGCGCCTTGCTGAGGTTGGTCATGGCCGCGAAGTCGTCGACGCCGCGCTGATGCACCCATTGCAGTACCTGCGTAGCGCGAAAGGCCTTCTCCTCCATGTCGGAGAAGAAGGCCTCCATCGCCTGCCGATCGAAGTCCAGCAGATTGATCTTGTCAGATGGCAGACTCAAAGGCACTCACCGCGTCCGCGCACAAATGTCGCTCGGCTCGAAGAAAAACGCGATCTCCTCCCGGGCCGTCTCCGGCGCGTCGGACCCGTGCACGGCATTCTCCTCGACGCTGTCGGCGAAATCGGCGCGGATGGTGCCCGGCGCCGCATTGCCGGGATTGGTCGCGCCCATGATGTCGCGGTGGTGGGCCACGGCATTCTCGCCTTCCAACACTTGCACCATCACCGGCCCCGAGGTCATGAACGCCACCAGATCGTTATAGAAGGGGCGTTCTTTGTGCACGGCATAAAAGGCCTGGGCCTGCTCGCGGCTGAGCTGGACCATCCTGGCGGCGACGATGCGCAGCCCGGCCTGTTCGAAGCGGCGATAGATTTCCCCGATGATGTTCTTGGCAACGGCATCGGGCTTGATAATAGACAAGGTACGCTCAACGGCCATGTAAATACTCCACAAAATGAAAAATTAGACTTCCGCGATGCGGTAATCGGATAAAAAGGTCAGGTAGTTTAACGCCTTACTGAAGCCTCTGCAATGCGAAGCGCGGACGGGGAGCGTCCGCTTTACCGGCTCACACGCTGAAGCTCTCGCCGCAGCCGCAGCTGTCTTTGACGTTGGGATTATTGAACTTGAAAAAGGAATTGAGACCCTCGCGGACGTAATCCAGCTCCATGCCGTCCAGATAGGAAACGCTGTCCGACGCCACGATCACCTTGACGCCGTCCTGCTCATACACCACGTCGTCGGCATTGACCGCGTCGGCGAAGTCCAACACATAGGCAAAACCGGAACAGCCGGACTTCTTCACCCCCACCCGCAGCCCTTCGCCCTTGCCGCGTTTGGCCATGTACTTCTTCACATATTCGACGGCCGATGGTGTCAACGCAATTGCCATTTGGTTTACCTCAATCTAATTCAAATACTTAACTATTATGACCACGAGGATTATACCCGGTTCCAGGCCGCTTTTACCCGCCGGTTTCACACTTCGCGCAACAGGCGGGTTATGCCCATCCGGTTAACGACAGACCGCGCACCTGCTTGAGCAGGGCGCCAAGGCCATCCAACAAGGCATCCACCTCGGCGAGGGTATTGTCCCGGCCGAAGCTGACGCGGACGGCGCTGCGCCCCGTCTCCCCAGCCAGCCCCATGGCCATCAGCACATGACTGGGATCGGTGCTGGCCGAGGAACACGCCGAACCGCTGGAAACGGCGATCCCGGCCTGGTCCAACTGCATCAGCAGGGTCTCACCGTCGATGCCGGGCATCAGTATCATGGCGGTATTGGCCAGGCGCTCTACCTGCTGCGCCACGATGGTGATCTCGGGCAGGTCCCGGGCCAGGCGCTGCTCGAAATGGTGTTGCAATTGCCGGCAATGGGCGGTGCGCTCCGGCCACTCCCGGAGTGCCAATTCCGCCGCCATGCCGAAGCCTACGATGCCGGCCACATTTTCGGTGCCGCCCCGCATGCCCCGCTCCTGACCGCCACCATGGAGCAAGGGCCGCAGCTCCACACCCGGCTCCACGATCAGGGCGCCGACCCCCTTGGGACCGTAGAGCTTGTGGGCCGACAGGCTCACGAGCTGGGCGCCGGCGGCGGCAAAATCCACGGACAGCTTGCCCGCCGCCTGCACGGCATCGCAGTGAAACACCGCCCCGCCGCGCCGCGCGACCTCGCCGATTGCCGCGAAATCCTGCACCACCCCGGTCTCGTTGTTGGCGGCCATCACCGATACCAGACGGGTCTGGGCGGTCATAACCTCGGCCAACGCCACGGGCGATACCCGCCCCCCTTCATCCACGGGTATGACATCCAGGCCCCAGACCTGTCCCGCCAGGGCGCGGGCCGGCGCCAGCACTGAGGCATGCTCGATGGCGCTCACCGCCAAACGTTGCCCGGGATGATTGGCCATCACCCCCGCCAGGGCGAAATTGTTGGCCTCGGTGCCGCCGCTGGTAAAGGTGACCTGGGAAGGGTGGGCGTTGACCAGGGCGGCGACCTGTTCGCGAGCCTGCTCCACCGCGGTGCGTACCAGCCGCCCGGGACTATGGATACTGGAGGGATTGGCGTAGTGCTCGCGCAGGTAAGGCGCCATCGCCGCCCATACCCGTGGGTCCAGCGGCGTGGTGGCGTTGTGATCGAAATAAATGGTCGTTATACCATGGTGACGGGACGCGCCGTCATGGCATCCTGGCGCGCCGAAACTTCTCTGATGGTACGACGCTGCACCAGTTCACCCAAGCTGATCTGGCTCAAGAAATCGGAAATCTGCTTGCTGAGATCGAACCACAGATCATGGGTCAGACACGCCTGGCCGTCCTGGCAATCGCCCTTGCCCCCGCAGCGGGTGGTATCGATCTTTTCATCGATGGCATTGAGCACTTCGACGACGGTGATGTCATCCGGCTGGCGATTCAAACGGTAACCCCCTCCCGGTCCGCGCGCGCTCTTGACCAAACCTTGCCGGCGCAAGCGGGCAAAGAGTTGTTCTAAATAGGACAAGGAAATCCCTTGGCGCTGCGAGATGTCGGCCAACGGCACCGGGCTCTCCGTCGCATGAATGGCCAAATCCAGCATCGCCGTGACAGCATAACGCCCTTTGGTAGTCAGTCTCATGGTTCACCCTTCCCAATTGCCGTATGTAGAGTAGGTTAATTGTACTTGCCCCAGTTCAGACGTCAACTACTCTTTTGGCCCCTCAGGGGAGGAAGCCGCCTGCCCGCGCTCATCCGTTTCCGCGGGGCCGCCGAGATGGCTGGATTTCAACTCCGGCAAAGGTAAATCCTTGAAATCAATATCTGCTTTTTTCAGCGCCTCGCACACTATCTCCAGCTTGCTGTCCAGGGCGTGGATATGATCGAGCATGCGATCGATGGCATTGGCCACCGGGTCGGGCATATCCTGGGTGGTGCCATAGGCGTCGAAGCCGATCTTCTTGGCGAAATCGCGGCGCCGCTGGTGTTGCTCATCCGGCGCCGGCGCCTCGCGTTTCACGATGCGCCCGGGAATCCCCACCACCGTGGCCCCGGCCGGGACATCCTTCACCACTACGGCGTTGGAACCGATGCGCGCCCCGGCCCCCACCATAATGGGACCGAGCACCTTGGCCCCCGCCCCCACTACCACGTCGTTTCCCAGAGTGGGATGGCGTTTGCCCTTGTTCCAAGAGGTCCCCCCCAGGGTGACGCCGTGATAGAGCGTGCAATCGTCACCGATCTCCGCCGTCTCACCCACTACCACGCCCATGCCATGATCGATGAAAAAGCGCCGGCCAATCCGGGCGGCGGGATGAATCTCGATGCCCGTCCACCAGCGGGAAAATCCCGAAATCCAGCGCGCCAGCCATTTCAACCCAGCGTTCCACAGGGCATGGGTCAGGCGATAGAACAATACGGCATGCACGCCGGGATAGGTGGTCACCACCTCGAAAAAGGTGCGCGCCGCCGGGTCGCGGTCAAAAACGCTGTTGATGTCTTCACGCAGGCGCTGAAACATAATCTATTGAAATCGATTGGCTATTATAAGTGTGACTATACTAGTGGCGAAAAGGTGCCTTGTCACTGATATAACGCTGTTCGCCGCTCATGGTTCACCGCGTTTACGCGTCGCGTTCAAGGCACGGCGCTCCACCGCCGTTAGGATGCCGCGCAGGATATTGACCTCGTTGCTGTCCAGTTCCACGCGATTGAACAGACGCCGCAAGCGCCGCATCAGGTGCTTGGGATTGCTGGGATCGAGGAATTCCAGCTCCAGCAGTACCTGCTCCAGGTGCCGGTAAAAGCGCTCCCGGTCCTCGGCGGAGGCCAGCGATTCGGGCGCCGCCGCCGGTGGCGCCGTTTCTAGACCCGCCATCCGCAGTTCATAACTGACGATCTGCACCGCCGCCGCCACATTGAGGGAGGCGAATTCCGTATTGGTGGGGATGGTGAGCAAAAAATTGCAGCGATCCAGTTCCTGGTTGCTGAGACCGGCATGCTCGCGGCCGAAAACGAACGCCACCTCATCCGTCGTCGCCGCGACGAGCGCCCGGGCCGCCGCCTGCCGCGGGTCCA
>CAZOTG010000074.1:0-1530 GCA_964582585.1 uncultured Chromatiaceae bacterium
GACCCTCAACGCCCTGGTGGCGGCGGAGGCGGTGCTCATCCCCATGCAGTGCGAATACTATGCCCTGGAGGGACTCACCGCCCTGATGAAGACCGTCGACAAGATCCGCGCCACCCTCAATCCCACCCTGCGAGTGGCAGGGGTGCTGCGCACCATGTTCGACCCGCGCAACAACCTGGCCAACGATGTCTCGGCGCAGCTGGTGGCCCACTTCGGCGACCGCGTCTACCGCACCGTGATCCCCCGCAACGTGCGGGTGGCGGAGGCGCCCAGCCACGGCCTTCCGGTGTTGCTGTATGATAAGAATTCACGGGGTGCCCAGGCCTATCTCGCCCTGGCCGGAGAAATCCTGCGCCGCGCCGAGGAGGCTCAGCCAATGGCGGGAGAGACGGCGAAGGCCCCGGAGCGGCGACAGGATCAGCCCGTTAATTAATAAATAAATTAATGAGTTCGAAATCATGACGGTAAAAAAGCGTGGATTGGGCCGTGGTCTGGATGCCTTGCTCGGCGGGATCGAGCCGGTGGGCAGTCCTCCACAAGGCACGCCGAGCAAAGAAGGCGATCTGCGCCATCTGCCCGTGGACCTGATCCGCCGGGGCAAATACCAGCCGCGGGTGGATATGCACCCTGAGAGCCTGGAAGACCTGGCCAACTCCATCCGCGCCCAGGGTGTGGTGCAGCCCATCGTCGTCAAGCCCGCCGGCGGCGGCGAATTCGAACTCATCGCCGGCGAACGGCGCTGGCGCGCCGCGCAACTGGCCGGCCTCCAGGAAATTCCCGCGGTGGTGCGCGATGTGTCCGACCAGGCCGCCATGGCCATGGCCCTCATCGAGAACATCCAGCGCGAGAACCTCAACCCCATGGAAGAGGCCAACGCCCTGCAGCGCCTGATCAACGAATTCCAGCTGACCCACCAGCAAACGGCGGAGGCGGTGGGCCGCTCCCGGGCGGCGGTGTCCAACCTGCTGCGCCTCCTTGAACTCAACGACGACGTCAAACGCCTGGTGGAGCAAGGCCGACTGGAGATGGGCCATGCCCGCGCCCTGCTGGCCTTGAAGGGTGCTCCCCAAAGCGCCGCCGCGCGCAGCGTGGTGGAGAAGGGGCTGTCGGTTCGCGAAACTGAGCGCCTGGTGCGGCGCCTATCCAGCGAATCCCCGGCCAGACCCGCCCCTGCTCGCATCGACCCGGACATCCGCCGTCTGCAGGAAGAACTGTCGGAAAAATTGGGCGCCGGGGTTCAACTGCAGCATGGCGCCAAAGGCAAGGGCAAGCTCGTCATCCAATACAACAGCCTCGATGAGTTGGAAGGGATCCTGGCCCATATAAAATAGAAACTGAATCCAAGTCGCGGTGGCAATCGCAAGAGAACTAAAGCCGCTTTTTTCTCGATAATTCAAAAGCTAACCCTCCTGGGTGCGCAAATCCCGGCGGAGAGGGGTTCCCCAGGTCCCCGGTGTTCACTGCCCATTCACACCCTCCCCATGGTGCGTAAGCACCAGCATTTCATTGGCCCGCCTGACAATTAATTAA
>CAZOTG010000074.1:1540-3730 GCA_964582585.1 uncultured Chromatiaceae bacterium
CCGTTCATTGCCGTTAATGTCTCTGTCATCACCCCTTCCGTACGATGGGAGAGTGGTCTTGTTCATGCTGGATAAGGAGGTCTGTAATGCACCGGATTCTTGAGCCGCATCGCGGGGGTAAGCGGGCGCGGGTCGGGCTGCGGGTGTATTTATTCTGCTGCCTGGGACTGGTGGCGGCGCTTCCGGTATTGGTGCTGGGCATCATCCAGGTACCGAAATGGGAATCCAAGCAAATCGAAGAGATCGACCACGAACGCCGCTTCGTGACGGAGACCCTGGTCAATGGTATCGCGCAACTCGTCGACGGCCATATCAAGGCGGTGGAGACCCTTGCCGGACAGGTGCAGGCAAGAGGCAGTATGGCCAAGGACGTCCTGCAAGCCATGGTCACCTCACAGCGCAAGCGTTATGGCGGCTTTACATTCATGTATATCGCCGGGCCGGACGCCGTCTCCTTCGTCACCGATCCGCCGCTCGATGCCGAAGGCAAGAGCAATGCCGGGACCAATTATTCCAATCGTGACTACTACCAGGAAATGCTGCGCACCGGCGAGACCGCCATATCGCGGGTACAGATCGGCAAACGCACGGGGGTGCCCAATGTACAGATCGTGGCCCCGATCCGGAACGAAAAGGGCAAGATGATAGGCTTCGTAGAAGGCTCGCTGGATTTGAGTGGCATACAGGCACTGGCCGACCGGATCACGCGGGGGATACCCGGGCTCAATGTGGCGGTGCTGGATCATGAAGGGCGCGTCATCGCCCACCCCGATGCAAAGATGCGCAAGTCGGTGGTAAACCTCTCCCGGCTGGCGCTGTTCCACAAGGCCGGCGGTAAGAACGTCGAGATACGCTCCGACGTGGATGACAAGGGGGTCATGATGCGCGCCTCCATCGCCGGGGTGACGGACTACGACCTCGATTGGACCGTGGCGGTATACCGTCCTCAATCCTATGAGCAGGGCCAGGCGGCGGCGGCCAGATCACAGGTGTTGACCATCGCCGGCCTGGCCTTGCTGGTGGGTCTGGTGGTGGCGACCTTGCTGGCAGACGGGCTTGCGTGGCCTATTCGCAAGCTGGCCAAAATCGTGACCGCGGTGAGTAACGGTGACTTCTCCAGCAAGCCCGATCTGCCTCACGCCCTTGTGCCCCGGGAGATGGCGGCCCTGCAGGTCGAGGTCAGACACATGGTGGAGGAGCTGAAAGACTACACCGACAATCTGGAAAAGAAGATTGAAGAGCGGACCGAGGAGGTCAAAAAGGCCAACCAGGAACTGGAATCCTTCATGTACAGCGTCACCCATGACTTGAAGTCGCCGGTGGTGTCGCTTTACGGAATGGCCGCCATGCTGCAGAAGAAATGCGGGGACAAATTGGGCGAGCAGGGTGAACACTATCTGCGGCGGCTCATGTCCAACGCCGGGTTCATGGAACAATTGATTACCGACCTGCTTAATTTTTCGAAGGTCGGCAAGCACGAATATCACATGGAAGATCTGGTGGTTGAAAGGATCGTCCGGGAGAGTCTGGATCAGTGCGACAGCCGGATCCGGGAAGGAAACGTCGCCATTAAGGTTCATGCGCCGCTTCCGAACGTGGTCTTCGACCATACCGCGCTGTGCAAAATATTCTTAAACCTTATCGCCAACGGCATGAAATTCATGGGCGAACAACCCGCCCCGACGATCGAGATAGGCGGCCGCGAGGACGCGGACTTCGTGGAGTACTACGTAAAGGACAACGGGATCGGGATCGATCCCAAATATCATGACAGGGTGTTCAAGATATTCCAGCGCCTCAAGGAGGTGTCGGTGGAAGGGACGGGAATCGGATTGGCCATCGTAAAAAAGATCATTGATATGAGCGGCGGCAGGATATGGTTCGAGTCGACGATGGGGGAGGGGACTACCTTCCTCTTCCGGATCCCAAAACGGATAAGCAGTACGCATTCAGGAGGCGGTAATGAATTTGAGCGAGTGGCGAATGGCTAGCATCATCCTTCTCGTGGAAGACAACGAAGACCATGCGGAGATGGTAAAACAATCCCTTGGCGATGAAGACGTTTCCAAGGAAATCTACTGGGTGAAGGACGGGCAAGAGGCCCTGGACTTCGTTCACAACAAAGGCAGTCACGTCAACGCGCCGCGGCCTACTCTGATTCTGCTCGACATCAATCTCCCCAAGGCGAGT
>CAZOTG010000074.1:3740-8707 GCA_964582585.1 uncultured Chromatiaceae bacterium
ATCAAGGAGGATCAAGATCTGAAAATCATCCCGGTGGTGATGCTAACCACATCTGACCGCAGTGAAGAGATATTGCAGTGCTACCGGCTCGGCGTGAACAGTTTCATCACCAAGCCGGTTAAATTCGAGGACTATCTCGATAAGTTGAAATCATTGGAGAGCTATTGGCTCTTGACCAACCGAGAGCCCGGTATCAGCAGCCATTAAAGGATCGCAGGGATCACCATGTCTAGATCGTCAGCGCATATATTACTGGTGGAGGACAATTCCGATCAACGCGAATTGACCATCGACGCGCTCAAGGAGAAGGATCCGGATGTGCGGGTTAGCGAGGCCGAAGACGGGCCTACCGCATTAAGGATGCTCCAAAATAATGCCGTGGATCTCGTCATACTCGACTACAGCCTGCCGGGCATGACCGGCCTGGAAACGCTCCGCGAATTACAGCAACTGAAGTCCAAGATCCCGGTGATCATGGTGACGGGCCAGGGGGATGAGACCGTCGCAGTGGAGGCGATGAAAAACGGAGCCCAGGACTACATAATAAAAATGCGCAACTATCACGAAGCGCTCCCCGTTACCATCGGGAAGGTTATCAAGCAAAGTCGTATGAAGCGGGAACTGGAGGAGGCCTCGCTGCGCGGCCGGCGCCTCTTTGAGCTATCGTTTTCCATCGCCAAGGAACAAAAGGTGGATGCCCTTACCCAGCGCCTGGTGGAGGGTGCGGCGGAACTCGTCGGAGTGGAAAAAAGCATGATGTACCTGGTGGACGCCCAGGGTCAGGTGTCGTACACAAAATCCTTTGGCATCGAAGTCGCTCAGGATGTATTGAGGGGGCCGCTGCAACGGATCGGCATCCTGTCGGCCGCCTATATCGCAAAGCAGCCCATCGTGATCCATGAGCCCCAGGAACACCCTCAATGGGAATCCAGGCCCTGGCTTCACCCCTTTTTACGCCAGATGCTCTCCGTGCCGCTGGTCATGCAAGGAGAGGTGGAAGGGGCGTTGTGTCTTTTCAACAAAAACAATCACGAACCGTTTTCCGCGGAGGATGTCGACACCCTCTCGACGCTGGCGGTCCACGCGGGCGTCGCCATCGATAACGCGCGCTTCGTAGAAAGGATGGAGCAGCAGGCCGTCACCGACAGCTTGACCGGGCTGTCCAATCACATGGAATTTCAAAAGCGCCTGACGGAAGAGGTCGATCGCAGCCGTCGTTATCACAAGGAATTCTCATTGCTGATGTTCGACCTGGATAACTTCAAGATGGTAAATGACACCTACGGCCATCAGATGGGCGATGCGGTATTGAAGGAGATGGCCCAGGTGTTGAGGAACTCTTTGCGTTCCGTCGATCAGGTGTTCAGATACGGCGGCGAGGAATTTGCGGTCATCCTGCCCGAAACGCCGGAAGAAGGCGCGAAGATCATCTCCGAACGCATACGCCAGACCATCACCGAGTCATGTTATGGCAAGGGTTCTGACCGGTCCCTGAGGATATCCGTCAGCATAGGCTTGGCATCCTTTCCCCAGGACGCGGATCAGCGCGAGGACTTGATCGGTGCCGCCGATCAGGCCCTCTTTTCAGCCAAGCGATCGGGGCGCAACCGGGTCGCGGTATACAGAGAGATGCTGGGCTCGTTGATGGACAACAGCCCCATCAAGCTGGACAACTATCTGCGCGATCCTCAGATGAAGATGCTCAAAGACCTCGCCGCGATCGTCGATGCGAAAAGCCCCTATACGAAAGGCCATACCGAAGCGGTGGCGCGATACGCCACGCGCTTCGCCGACAAACTGGATCTGAACGAGGGGGAGAAGAAGAATCTGGAGTTCGCCAGCCTGTTGCACAACATCGGCATTGTCGGCATACCGAGCAAGCTATTGAACAAACAAGGTCCGCTCACCGAAGAAGAGCGTAAGATCATCAATTCCCATCCCACCCTGGCGCAGATGCTGATTAAGCAGACCGAGCAGCTCGCATCGGTTCTCCCCGCTATCCTGTATCATCACGAGCGCTATGACGGCCAAGGCTATCCAAACGGACTCAAAGGGGAAGAGATTCCCTACCTGGCCCGCGTCCTCAGCGTGCTCGACGCCTATAACGCCATGATCTCCGCCCGTGCCTATCGCCCCCGGTTGACCAAGGCGCAGGCCATCGAAGAGCTGAAAAAAAACGCCGGGAGCCAGTTTGACCCCGACATAGCCGCGGCCTTCATAACTTTCTTGGAACAAGAAGACCCGGATCTGGCCTGACCGTTACGGCGCCGTTTCACGTTAATCCCCCTATACCGCCCCATTGGTCCATCCCGGACACTTTTGGACGTACTGCGTCACAAACCGACGATTTGCATCACCGGCTGTGAAGTCCTTCACGGTATTCGGCGGCTGCGCACCTAATACTGGTGCCCATTGCATCATTGCAGCTTTCGAGGAGTCGCAATCACCATGGCACGCGCAGCACGTAAACTCCCCCGCCAACCCATTCCGCCGCTGGCGGATACGCTCAAGGCCGCCGCGCGCAGCGTCTCGCCCATGCTCAACGGCCTGCAGCGACTCAAGTCGAAACTGGTATTCGAACTCTACGGCGCCTCCCAGGCGAAACAACAGAAGCGCCTGCTGACCCTGGCGCGGGAGCAGCCCATCAACTGGTGTGCCGCGGGACTTACCCATTTGTGGTTGAGCGGGCGGGGCGCGCTGCCTTTTTCCAACAACTATGTGTTGCTGCTGGATGACGACCCGCAGGCCGCGACACTCACCGAACGCGCCGCGCGCCTGATCGTAGCCGCCTTGAATCTCTCTCAGTCCGTCCGCGCCCAGTCCCTGTCGCCGGACGTGGCCGCCAATTTACCGCTGGCCATGGATCAATACCGCCGCTGCTTCGCCACCCATCGCCGTCCGCGCCCTCATTGCGACGAGTTGGTGACCGTCACCGGCAGCCATCACATCGCCGTGCTGGTGGACGGACAGGCGCATTGCGTGGCGGTGGATCTGCAACGCGGCGCAGTGTCCCTGCAGGCCGCGCAGCAGGCCCTGGAGCATATTATGGAAAACGGCGATGGCGCCTATGACGGCGACCTGGCGCCGGGGATGCTGTCAGCGCTGCCGCGCGAGCAATGGATGCGGCAACGCGGCGAGCTGCTCAAGGACAGCCACAATCAACAAACCCTGTCGATGTTGGAGAAGGCGCTGTTCGTGGTTTGCCTGGATAGAGGCATCACGCCGGGGTCCCCCAGCGGGCTCACCGCCAATCTGCGCGACGGCAATAGCCACAACCGCTATTACGACAAGAGCATGCAGATCGTGGTCATGGAAAACGGCAAGGCGGGCTTGTGCTTCGAGCGCGCCGCGGTGGACGGCAGCGTAGCGCTGGGCTTCGCCGCGCGGCTGCAAGCGGAGAGCCTGAAGCTGCCCGCGGCCGGCAGTGAAGAAACAGGGCAAGAAGCGCAAGGCATCCGCACCCGGGCGGCGCCCTGGGCCATGTCTTTGGCGCTCAAGCGCCAGCTGATCGCGGCGAAAAAGTCCGTCGCCGAGCGGCGCAACCAGCGCGGCATCGAGACCTGGACCACGCCCGAGATCGGCAGGACGCGCCTCAAGTCCCTCAAGATCAGCGCCGACGCCGTGGTGCAGCTGGCCGTGCAGCTCGCCATCTACCAGGTCACCGGCGAGACGCCCGCCATCTTCGAGCCGGTACAGCTCCGCCATTTCGCGGGCGGGCGCATGGACTTCATCGTGCCGGTCACCGCCGAGTCCCTGGTGGCGGTGCGGGCCCTCAACGATCCCATTGCCAAATATCAGGTGGCCAAACAAGTGCGCCGCGCCGCCAAGGAACACCAGGATCTGGTGTTGCGCACCAAAAGCGGCCGCGGCCTCATAGCTCACCTGCTGGCGCTCAACGCCATCCAGGAACAGGACGCCGCCTACCACGGGACGCACTCCTGGCACCGGGCGGTATTGTCGCGCCTCGACAAAGGCCTGCAGGCGTTGTTTCGCCAGGACGTGCTGGCCGCCAACGGCTCCGGTTTTCCCGGCGTCGCCGCCTTCGGCCCCATCGGGCCGCGGCCCGACATGGTGAGCATCGGTTATATGATCAAGGAGGACGGGGTAAGCTTCGATCTGCGCGGCGACGGGCGCTTCGCCGCCCAGACCCGCGCCCTGCGTACCGCCCTGGAGAAGGCGCTGACCACCATCGAAGAGGCCCTGGCCGTCAGTGCGCCGAGCTAACGAAGACCTGCTCGACGATATTTTGGCGCTCTTATATATAGAGTGAGGGCAAGGCCTGGGGAAATAAGAAGCATTTTCCAACCCGAAACCCGAAACCCCAAACTTAAGCTTTATTGACCCCCTAGCGGGCCCTCTATATACTTCGCGCCGCACGGCAGCGGGTTGCGGCAGCGCGGGGGCTCGCGCTATACTTTCGCGCCTGTTGGGGGGTCCCTCGTTCATGAGCAAGTCCAAAGGGGCCGGGATGATTCTGATTGGAGTCGGAACGCATCTCGCCGCGATGGTCATTACCGGCTTCGCGTTGGGCTACGGACTGGATGTGTGGTTGGATGCCCGCCCGGTTTTTATGTTATTGCTCGGTGGTTTGGGGTTTGTCGGGGGGATTCTCAAAGCCCATAAGCTGCTCAGCAGCTGGCTTGATTAATTTGAATACAGCCTCTCGCGAAATCATCGCCGTAACCCGCAAAGTCATCGCGCTGCAAGCGGGTGTGGGCGCGCTGATCGCGGCGGCTTTTTTTATGGCCAAAGGGGAAGGGGAGGCCTACTCGGCCTTCTACGGTGGCTTTATCAGCATGGCCGTTGCGTTTCTCCTGGGCCGCGGCGTGGCCCGTGCGGCGCAAGCGGCGCACCAGGACCATAAAAAAAGCATGTTGATTTTGTACTTAGGCGCCGTGCAACGGTTCTTATTGGTACTGGTGCTGTTTGGAATCGGGTTGAAGGCCTTGAGCTTGTCCTTCATCCCC
>CAZOTG010000075.1:0-3400 GCA_964582585.1 uncultured Chromatiaceae bacterium
CAGAACGCATCAGGATGAAATCGATCACCGTAAGCGAGCTCCAACTCCTGCAGGCGTTGCTGCCCACGAGTCGGACCGGTGGACTGCACATAGTGCATAGGCCCGCCGAGAAATGGCGCGAAGCCGGTGCCGAAGATCATCCCGGCATCCAGCAGGTCGGCATCGGCCACCACCCCTTCCCGCAGGCAAGCCATGGCCTCGTTGAAGTAACGGAACATCAGGCGATCGGTGACATCGGCCGGGCCTCGATAGTCCTTGCCGGGCTTGGCGGTATCGGGCTTGCCGTCCTTATAAGTGTAGAAACCTTGGCCGCTCTTTCGTCCCAAACGGCCCGCGGCCACCAGCTCCCGCAGACGGTCCGGCACCGTGCCGTGCAATTGTTTTGAGAGTATCTCCGCCACCGACAGGCAGATATCCAACCCCACGGTATCGGCCAACAGGATCGGCCCCATGGGCATGCCGAACTGGGTGGCCGCCTGATCGATCACCGTCGCCGGCACGCCTTCCGATTCCAGCGCTACCGCCTCCAACAGATAAGGCATCAACACCCGGTTCACCAGGAACCCCGGCGAACTCTTCACCGGCAGGGGGAGGCGATCGATGTGACGCACGAAGGCGGCGGCCTGTTTGGCGACCTCGGCGGAGGTCACCGCGCTGCTCACGATCTCCACCAACTGCATCTGCGCCACCGGATTGAAGAAGTGCACGCCCACCAAACGCCCGGGCTGCGCCAGGGCCTCGCTCAAGGTCTCCAAAGGAATGCTGGAGGTGTTGGTGGCCAGCAACGCGTCGGGACGAATGATCGGCTCGATCTCGCGATACAGGTTTTGCTTGGCATCGATGTCCTCAAAGATGGCCTCGATCACCACGTCGGCGCGCGCCAGACCCGCGCCTTTCGCATCGGGCATCAAGCGGTCCATGGCGGCCTGTACCAGGCGCGGCACCTTGAGCCTCTTCTTATAGAGGTCATAGGCGCGCTTGGTCACGCGGCCCAGGGATTCGGGATTGCGGTCCTGCACCGTGACCTGCAAACCGCGCAGGGCACACCACGCCGCAATGTCGCCGCCCATCACCCCGGCGCCGATGACATGCACCCGGCGCGGCGCGAAATCACCGCCCCGGCCCAGGGACTTGAGCCGCTCCTGAAGCAGGAACACCCGCACCAGGTTCTGCGCGGTATCACCGCACAGCAGCCGCGCCACGGAGCGGCCTTCTTCCAGCATCATGCGCTGGCGGTCACCGCCGTGGCTCGCCCACAGATCGATCACCGCGAAGGGCGCGGGATAATGTTCCGGATTCGCCTTCTCCGCGGTCTTCTTGCGCATCACCGAGGCGAGCACCGGCCGCACCAGTGCGTTGTTGCTGAGCCGCGCCAAAAATTTCGGCTGATGAGGCGCGGGATTTTCCTGCACCAGGGCCAGCGCGGCGCGGCGCAATTGCCGCAGCGGCACCGCGTAATCCACCAGACCCATGCGCTGCGCCCGGCGCGCGTCCACGGTGCGCCCGCTCAACATCAGGTCCATGGCCGCCGGTGCGCCGATCAAGGGCGGCAGGCGCACCGTCCCGCCGAAGCCGGGATGGATGCCCAGCCTCACTTCCGGCAGACCCAGTCGGGTACGGGGATCGTCCTCCGCCACGCGATAACGGCAGGCCAGGGCCAGCTCCATGCCGCCGCCCAGACAAAAACCGTGGATCATGGCCACCGTGGGAAAGGTCAATTTTTCGATGCGATCCAGGATGGACTGGCCGCGGCTGATGAGCTCCAGAGCCTGGTCGTAATCGTGAATGGCGGTGAATTCCTTGACGTCGGCGCCGGCGATGAAGCCGTTTTGCTTGGCGGAGAGGATGATCAACCCCTGCGGTCGTTCCGCGGCGATGTGATCGATGATGAAGTGCAGTTCTTCCAGAACCTCCCGGGAGAGCACGTTGGCGCTGGCGTCGGCCTTGTCGGCGTACAACCAGGCGATGCGGGCCTCATCCAGCTCCAAGCGCCAATTCTTATAGTCCTTCTGCTCGGTCATGACTTGATCTCCCTCTCCACCAACATGGCGCCGCCCTGTCCGCCGCCGATGCACAGGCTGGCGATGCCGCGCCGCGCGTCACGTTGATGCAATACATGCAGCAGGTGCAGGACGATGCGCGCGCCGCTCGCCCCCACCGGATGACCCAGACTGACGCCGCCGCCGTCCACGTTGAGCCGGGCATGATCGATGGCGCCCACCGCACCGTCCCAACCCAGTTCCTCACGGCAATAGGTCTCGTCATTCAGGGCGGCGAGCACCGCCAATACCTGGGCGGCGAAGGCCTCGTTGATCTCCCAATAATCGATGTCGTTGACATGCAGATCGCCGCGGCGCAGCAGGGGCGCCATGGCGTTGGCGGGGCCGAGCCCCATCTGCGCCGGATCCACGCCCGCCCATTCACTGTCCAGCAGACGGCCCAACACCGGCAGATGATAGCGATGCACCGCGTCCTCGCTGGCCAGGATCAGCAGAGCGGCGCCATCGGTGACCTGGGCGCTGTTGCCGGCGGTGACGCTGCCGAATTTCCGGTCGAACACCGGTTTCAACTTGGCGAGCTTGGCCATGTCGGTGTCGCGGCGCAGACCGTCGTCGTGAGCATAGACGTTACCCTTGGTGTCGTAGAGGGTCTCGATCTCGTTGAGCCGCCCCTGATCCTGGGCCACGGCGAGACGGTGATGACTCTCCATGGCGAAGGCATCCATCTGTTCACGGCTCAGGTGGAAGCGATAGGCGAGGTTTTCCGCGGTCTGGCCCATGTTCAAACCCACCAGAGGATCGGTGAGGCCGCGCAACAGGCCGATGATCGGCGCCAGGTGGGCGAGACGTAGTTTGGTGAGCGCCTTCATGCGCGCGCCCGTGGTGCGCGCCGCGCTCCATTGCCCCAGCCACACCACCATGGCGTCGTTGAACAACACCGGGGCTCGGCTCATGGCCTCGGTACCGCCGGCCAGCACCAGGTCGGCGCGGCCGTCGGCGATGTCGTGGAAGGCCGCGTCCAGGGCCTGCATGCCGGAGGCGCAGTTGCGCTGCACCGTCCACGCCGGCATGCGCTGACCGCAGCCCAGGCGTAGCGCCACCAGCCGGGCGATGTTGGCCTCGTCGGGACCGGGCATGACGCAGCCCAGGATGACTTCGTCGAAGGCGTCGGCCGCGAAGGGCTGACGCAGCAGCAGCGGCCGACTCGCCCCCACCGCCAGGTCCGAGGCACTGAACGGACCCGGTGCACCCCTGGCTTTCAGTTGCGGGGTGCGCGCCCCGTCCACCACATAGACGGGACGGCCGCCGTATCTCACACTGTCATCAGGCATACCCTTGCCTCCTCGATAAATAAAATCTTCACGCTAACTCCCCCTCTCCCTCCGGGAGAGGGCTAGGGG
>CAZOTG010000075.1:3410-8694 GCA_964582585.1 uncultured Chromatiaceae bacterium
CAGCAACCGCTGTCTCTTTATTCCTCATCCCTATCTCCCTAGGGGAAAGGGGACATAAAGCCCAGACCTTCCTTAGTCTTCGGTCTTGCGTCGCGGCTTGCGCGGCGTCTTAGGCTTTACCGTGCGCGACCGCTTTACCGTGCGCGACAAATATTCCTTGGGGAAATCATCCACGCTAATGACCTCGCGGCGCAAGGCCTCGGCGGCGCGCAGTTGATCGGCATCATGATCGTCGATGAGTGCATGCTCCAGCGCCAGATCGATCAGATCCGTCACCGGTGCCTTGGGCAGCACCCCGTTCTTCACCGCGGTGGTCAGGACCTTTTCCACGTCGTCGGCGCGGTCGATCTGCGCCAGCGCCGCCTCGATGCGGCCCAGAGGATCCAGTTCACCTTTCGGCACGAACATCCCGGCGGTGAGACGGTCCCGCGCCACGGACGGCGACAACAACAGTTTGGCCGCTTCGTGGCCCACGCTGTCGCCGGGCGGCGCGTAACGCCTGCCCAGTGGGAAGATCAGCAGCCGCAGCGGCCACGCCAACCAGCGCACCGGGAAATTCTTCAACAGACCGTCGAGGCTGTCTTGAATGCTGTATAAGGCATCGTCGCAAGCCCACTCCACCAGGGGCCAATCGACGTCAGGACGGCCCTGATCATGGAAACGCTTCAACACCGCAGAGGCCAGGTACAGGTTGCTCAACACATCGGCGAAGCGTCCGGAGAGTTTTTCCTTGCGCTTCAGCGCGCCTCCCAGCACCAGCATGGCCACGTCCGCCGCCAGGGCGAATGCGGCGCTCATGCGGGTGAGACGCTGATAATAGCGGCGCGGCTTGCCGCTCACCGGCGCACTCGCCAGACGTGAGCCGGTAAGTCCCAGCCACAGGGCGCGCACCGCATTGCTCAGAGTGAAGCCGAGATGCCCGAACAGGGCGACGTCGAAATCCCGGGAAGCGAGGTAGGGGTTCTTCTCCGCCACCGCCCGCATCTCCCTCAGCACATAAGGATGGCAGCGCACCGCACCCTGGCCGAAGATGATCAGGCTGCGGGTAAGGATGTTGGCGCCCTCCACGGTGATGCTGATGGGAATGGCCTGATAGGCCCTGCCCAGGAAATTGCGCGGCCCCATGCAGATGCCGGTGCCGCCCTGCACGTCCATGGCGTCGTTGACGATGCGCCGCATGCGCTCCGTGAGTTGATACTTGACGATGGCCGAGATCACCGAGGGCTTCTCGCCGTCGTCCACGGCGCCGGCGGTCATGGTGCGCGCCGCGTCCATCATATAAGTGGAGGCGGCCATGCGCGCCAGCACCTCTTCCACGCCCTCGAAACGGCCGATGGGAGTCTTGAACTGTTTGCGGATGCGGGCATAGCCGCCGGTGGCGCGGCATACCAGCTTGCCGGCACCGGTGCTGAGCGCCGGCAGGGAAATGGAACGGCCCGCCGCCAGGCTCTCCATCAGCATGCGCCAACCCTGGCCCACCCGCTCCGCGCCGCCGATCACCCACTCCATGGGAATGAACACGTCATGACCGCGATTGGGGCCGTTTTGAAAGGCGATGTTGAGCGGGAAATGGCGGTTACCGATGTCGATGCCGGGGGTGTCGGTGGGAATCAGCGCGCAGGTGATGCCCAGCTCCTGCTGCTTGCCCAACAGGCCGTCGGGATCGTAGAGCTTGAAGGCCAGTCCCAGCACCGTGGCCACCGGACCGAGGGTGATGTAACGCTTCTCCCAATTGAGGCGGATGCCCAAGGTCTCCTCGCCATTGAACTCGCCGCGGCACACCACGCCGGTATCGGGGATGGAGCTGGCGTCGGAACCCGCTTCGGGACCGGTGAGGGCGAAGCACGGCACTTCCTCGCCGCGGGCCAGGCGGTGGAGGTAATGATTCTTCTGTTCCTCGGTGCCGTAGTGCAGCAGCAGTTCGGCGGGACCCAGTGAATTGGGCACCATCACCGTCACCGCCGCGGTGATGCTGCGGGTGGCGATCTTCATCACCACCGCGGAATGGGCCAGGGCCGAGAAGCCCAGACCGCCGTATTCCTTGGGGATGATCATGCCGAAGAAGCCCTGCTTCTTGATGTAGTCCCATACTTCCGGCGGCAGGTCGAAGTCCTCCTGGGTGATGCGCCAGTCGTCGAGCATGGCGCACAACGCTTCCACCGGACCGTCGACGAAGGCCCGCTCCTCGGCGTTCAAATGGGGCGCCGGCGTATCCAGCAGTTTGTGCCATTCTGGCCTGCCGCTGAACAATTCCGCGTCCCACCACACCGTGCCGGCCTCCAGAGCCTCGCGTTCGGTCTGGGACATGGCCGGCATGGCGCTGCGCAGGCGCGGCAGGATGCGATCGCTGATGTAAGTGCGGCGCAACGGCGTAATGGCCAGCGCGATCAACGCCGCGCTCACCAGCCAACCCGCCACCGAGATGGACGCCGGCGGGCACCCCCAGATCGTGGCGATGATCATCAGCACCGTTACGCTCACCGCGGCGAAGCGCAGCGACACCCGCCAATAGGCCAGGACCGCGAGTATGACTATCCCGACTACCGCCCAAGCCCCCGCGCTCATGAGCATCCTTCCTTTTTCCCGAACATAACGACCTTACCAGTGGATGTTGATGAGACTGCCGACCCTTCCTGGGCCTTGCCGTCGCCGTCGACCTGCTTCGGACTCTCTCGCTCGGCGCTTGAGTTTACCGGTGCCTGGGCCGTGGGCCGTGCGGACGGCGGGATGAAGCAATCGTTTTCATCGTTGCAGACGACGTCGTCCCGGTTCCAGGGCAAGCGCCGGTAAGCGGCCAGGTCGTCCAGACCCAGGATGGGATACTTGATGATGTCGAAATAGGGCGAGTTGTCGAAGTCGCGGGGCGTATACAAACGCGGGTTACGCTTGAACAGTTGCAGCTTGCCGTCCGCACCGCGCCGCACCAGCGGCATCACCGGATAATGAATGCCGGCGAAGGCCGCCGCGATCATGGACGAACATACGGTGCGGGTGGGGATGCCGGCATGGTATTGGAACAAGGTGGAGCGCCAGCGCCGCGGCAGGATGCCGTAGGGCAGCATGAAGCGCGCCAGGTCCACCAGTTGGCGAAAATCATAGTCGGTGCCCAGGTGCCGGGCGGAAAATTCCACGATGTGGCGGCTGTCCTCGGGGGACAGATTACGCGGCCGGCAGATGCGCAGGTGCTCGCCGCGATACTTGCTCAAGGGATTCACCAGGGTACCCTCGCCGAGCAGGGCCTCGATGATCAATTGCTCGTCGGGGTCGCCCTGGTAATGTTTCCGGATCAAATCGCGCAGCGCCGGGTCGTCAATGTCCTGCAAACGCCCGATGCACAACGCGGAGTGGGTCCAGATGGTCTGGGTGATGTTCTTGATGATGCTGCCGACGCGGCTGCGCCCTTCCACCAGCAGCACGTCGCAGGGACGGACTTCCAGGGACAAGTGCTCGAAATCGCACATGGGCAGTTCCGGCCGGTCATACTCATGCACCAGCCAGGCGGTGAATTTCTTGATCAACCAACTCCGCAAACCCACGCTACCGTCTCCTAGTCACCCTTGTTATGGTTCATTTCCGGGGCATCGCCGCCCCGCTCTTCCCTGATTGCGCCAGCGCGTTTTGAGGTTCTCAAGCACCGCATCCGGCATTGTACTCCCGACCACTGTAGATATCGGCATGATCAAGGTTTTTATTAATTATGACGAGACGTTATGTCCGCCGAGCCATATCGTCCAACCGTCCGTATCCGAGATTCCGCAAGGCTTAGACCAGTCAATATTATTAACTGCTTAAGTAGCCCGGCCAATAACCGATAAACACTACACATAGGTGCGGAAAACAAGTCATGGATACGCGGGACACTCAACCTCCAACTCACGGGGACAAGTTACGCATTGGCGCCCGAAAATGGCTGCCCTTCGCCTTCGTCTTACTCACCCTTTGCACAGTCGCCTTGAGTGGCGCAGTGTTCTATGAGATGACACTGCCCAGAGGGCTCGACATGGGTTTGGCGGCGGCGGTGCTGATCCTCGGCGGCATGACTATTGGGATGACCTTCATGGCCTACAACGTCGCCGGCAACCAAGTCGACGGGAACGACAACGCCTTACTCAATTGCATCAATCGCGACTCCCTCACCGGCTTTGCCAATCGCACCCATTTGCGGGAACGGCTGACGACGCTGGTCAATCTCAACAGGGCGTCCAATACCCCGTTCGCCTTGCTGCTCATGGATCTGGATCGCTTCAAGGAGATCAACAATACCCTCGGCCATCACGTCGGCGATCAGTTGTTGCAGCAGGTCGCTTCCCGCATCGAAGAAATCACGCCCAATGCGGATATCCGGGCGCGCCTGGGAGGCGATGAATTCGCGATCCTGTTGCTGGACACCGACAGCCACGCCGCCCTGGTAACGGCGCGGAAGATTCAGTCCTCCCTGGAAATCCCGGTGACGCTCAACAATATGGAAATAGACATCCGCGCCAGCATCGGCATCGCCTTATTTCCCGATCACGGCGACAGCGCAGAGGTGCTGTTCCGCCACGCCGAGGTCGCCATGTACAACGCCAAGCAGCGCAGCATGACGCTGACCACCTATACCGCCGATCTCGACTCCTATAACCTGCGCCGCCTTGCCCTGTTGGGCGAACTGCGCACTGCCATCGAGCATAAACAAATGCTGCTGCACTACCAGCCCAAGGTCGACCTCATGAGCAATCGCACCGTGGGCGTGGAGGCATTGGTGCGCTGGAACCATCCCCAACACGGCTTGATCCCCCCCGGCGAGTTCATCACCCTCGCCGAGCAAAGCGATGTGATCCGCAACCTGACCTACTGGGTAATCGATGAGGCCTTGCTGCAATGTCATGCCTGGCGGCAAATGGGCTACACCCTGAACGTAGCGGTCAATCTGTCGGCGCGCAACCTGCACGACCCCGGTCTGCCGGCCAAGGTCGCCGGTCTGCTCGCCAAATGGGCCATACCGGCAAGCTTCATCACCTTGGAGATCACCGAAAACGCCATCATGATCGATCCGGAGCGCGCCCTGAAAATCCTGATGCGCCTGCACGGCATGGGCATCCATCTATCCATCGACGATTTCGGCACCGGCTATTCATCGCTCATCTACTTGAAAAAATTGCCCGTCACCCAGATCAAGGTGGACCGTTCCTTCGTCATCGATATGACCCATGACGACGACGACGCCGTCATCGTGCGCTCCACCATCGATCTCGGCCACCACATGGACTGCCAGGTGGTCGCGGAAGGGGTGGAGGACAAAGAA
>CAZOTG010000076.1:0-7081 GCA_964582585.1 uncultured Chromatiaceae bacterium
GGACCTTGGAGTGGGTGAAGCGCGGCTGGTATTCAAAGATGCGCACCCCATGCCGCAGCAGGCGTTGATAAAAGCGCCGTCCCGCATGGCGTATCGCGGGATGATCGGTATAGTCGCCGGGCAGCAGCAGCCGCACATCTACACCACGCCGCGCCGCCTGCCGGAGGGCGCGGCGCAGCTTCAGCGAGGGCACGAAATAGGCGGTGGCCATCCACACCCGGCTGCGGGCGCCGCGTATCCGGTTGATCACCGTGCGCTTGATCTCTGTATAAAAAAGACCACGGGTGTAATTGACGTGGCCTCGTTGATTGCCCGCCACATCGGCAAGCAGTGCCGGTGGCAAAGGTAGAGGGATCATGGTGACATTGTGCCAGTTAATGCGAAACAGTTCCTGCCAGTCGGCGACCACCGGTCCCTCGATGGCGGCCATGGTCTCCCGCCAGCTGCGTTGCGGGTGTTGCGCGGACTCGAACAGATCGGTGATGCCCGCGCCGCCGACGAAGGCGATGCGGCCGTCCACTACCAGCAGTTTGCGGTGGTCACGGAAAAAATTGCGGCGCAATTCGCCGTAACGCAGGCGGTTGTAGAAGACCACGGTGACATTGCCTTGCTGCAGGCGTTCCCGGTCTCTGCCGTGCAAGCCGCGGGCGCCGAAGTCATCCAGCAACACATATATCGTCACCCCGCGGGCGGTGGCGGCGAGCAAGGCGTCGATGAAGCGGTCGGCGACCTGCCCGGATTCGACGAGGTACATCTCCAATAGCACATGGCTACGGGCCGTCGCGATGGCTTGCAGCATAGCGGGATAGAATTGACCGCCGTCGATGAGCAGTTGAAAGCGATTGCCGTCGCGCCAGGGAAATGCTGCGCTGTTTGACTTGGACCCTGCCATCAGCCGCCGTCTTTGCTTGGAGTGATGAAGACTATAACCGAATTCACGGTGATTGGGTTTTGATCTCCTTGGCTTTGCGGCGATCGCCCCGGGATGAGCGCCTTTCGCTCAAGGCAGGATGCAGAGGAACGGCGGGACTCGTCGACCATTCCGATTCGGCAGGATAGAGATAATCACGGGTGGTGGGGACGACGTCGAGACGATGCGACAATTGAATTTGAAATACCACCGTATCGCGCCATCGAAACGCGGTGGCGCAGGCGGCCAGATAGAACTCCCACATACGGTAGAAACGAGCGCCCCAGCGGCGGATGACCTCCTCGCGGCGTTGCTGGAGACGCTCCAGCCAGGCGGCGAGGGTCCAAGCGTAGTGGAGGCGCAATACCTCGATGTCGGTGCTGATCAGTTCGGTCGCCTCGATGGCGCGATGGATGTCGGACAGTAACGGACAATCGCTGCCGGGGAATATGTATTTTTCCAGCCAGGGATTGGCACCGCCGGTATCGGTGAAGCAGCCGATGGTATGCAGCAGGGCGACGCCGTCCGGGGCCAGTTGCCGTTTGATGGCCTCGAAATAGCGACGGTAATTGGGCAGGCCCACATGCTCGAACATGCCGACGCTGACGATGCGGTCATAACGGCCTTGATGCCGGCGATAGTCCTCGAGGAGAAAGCGCGTCCGCTGAGTCAGGCCGCGGCGCTGGGCGCGCTCGACGGCGCCGTGCAACTGATTGTCGGCGAGAGTGAGTCCGGTGACGTGGACCTCTGCCTGATCAGCGAGATAGCAGGCGAGACCGCCCCAGCCGCAGCCGATATCCAGCACCCGCTGGCCCGGCTGCAACAATAGCTTGTCCATGATGTGGCGGCATTTGGCGCGTTGCGCCTGCTCGAGACTGATACCGGGTTCTGCGAAGTAGGCACAGGAATAATGCATTTCCGGGTCCAGAAAATACTGGAACAGCTCGTCGTCCCGGCCGTAGTGATGGAGCACATGGTGCCGGCTTTCCACCAAACGGTTCCCTTGTCGCAGCCACTGGCGGATAAGTTGGGGGATGCGTTGCAGGCCGCGGGCGCGCTCCAAGGGGAAATTTAGCAGCAGGACTTCCAAGAGGGGCAGCAGGCCTTGCTCGCCGGCGTCCCAGTCGCCGTCGACATAGGTCTCGCCCAAACGCAGCTCCGGGTCGCGGGCGATGGTCTCCAGGACATGGGGCGTGCGCACGATCCACTCCGCCTCCGGTTTGCCGCTGCCAAAGCAGTGCACGGCGCCGCCGGGAAAACGTAAGCGGAGGCGACCGGAGCGGATACGTTGTTCCAATTGTGCAAGTGCAGTCATAGTGACCCTGCGCAAAAGATGGCTCGGTTAATCCGTAATTCACTCGTTAGATACTGCGCCGCGGCCCGGAGTTCACAGCAATCACTGCCCGGGTCGCCTTGAGTATTAAAAAAATAATAAGGGGGTGGGGTCCAGGTCAAGAGGAGGGGGTGGTGAATTCGGTTTTCGCCATGACTCGGCGCGGGTTATGATGCGGTAATCGGGAAAAATTGGGTAAAAGGAGAGTGGGTGTGCGGGGGGTGATTATCTGCTTGCGGTGCCATGACGAGAGGCTAAGGTCATGATACAGCTCGTCAATTTTTTTTGGGGTCTGTGTTCCTTGAAGACCGCGCCGCAGGATCTGCCGGCCTCCCATGCTCTCTTGGGGTTGATGTTGCTGGCGTATTTCTTGACCAGCATGGTGGTGGCCGTATTGCAATGGCCCATCCCGCAGGCGGTGTTGGCCGCCCTGCTCGATACCGTGCTGCTCACCGTGCTTTGTTACGTGCTGTTGTGGGCGCGGCTGCTCACCAAGCGGTTTTTCCAGACCCTGACCGCCCTGGCGGGTAGCGGCGCGCTGCTGGGCTGTATCGCGGTGCCCTTGATCGTGTGGCAAAAACAGGTCGGTACCGCGGCCACCGGCATCGCCGCCCTGCCCGTGCTGTTGCTATACATGTGGATGATCTGGAATGTGGTGGTGGTGGGGCATATCCTACGCCATGCCCTATCCACCGCTTTCGTACTGGGGGTGGGGCTGGCGGGGGCGTATGCCTACATTACCTTTCAACTGATACGGATCTTCTTGCCCCATTAAGGACACTATGCATATTCATATCCTCGGCATCTGCGGCACCTTCATGGGCGGCATCGCGGTGTTGGCCCGCGAGATGGGCTATACCGTGAGCGGTTCCGACGCCAATGTCTATCCGCCCATGAGTACCCAACTGCAACGGGCGGGCATCCAACTCGGCCAGGGATACGACCCCGCCCACCTGGATCCCGCGCCGGATTGGGTGGTGATCGGCAATGCCTTGTCGCGGGGCAATCCCGCCATCGAGTACGTACTGAACCAGGGGCTGCCTTATATTTCCGGTCCCGCCTTCCTGGCGGATTACGTGTTGAAGGATCGCTGGGTGTTGGCGGTGGCCGGCACCCACGGCAAGACCACCACCAGCAGCATGCTCGCCTGGATACTGGAACATGCAGGCCTCGCCCCCGGCTTCCTCATCGGCGGCGTGCCCAGCAATTTCGATATCTCGGCCCGCCTCGGCGAGGCGCCGTTTTTCGTGGTGGAGGCCGACGAATACGATACCGCCTTCTTCGACAAGCGCTCCAAGTTTGTCCATTACCGACCGCGCACCGTGATCCTCAACAATCTGGAATTCGATCACGCCGACATCTTCCCCGACCTCGCCGCCATCCAGCGCCAGTTTCATCATCTGGTGCGCATCGTGCCGGGCAACGGCCTGATCATCGCACCCCGCGATGACTCGCCTCTCAACGAAGTGCTGTCACAGGGCTGCTGGACGCCGCTGGAACGCTTCGCCCTCAGCGGTGCCGCTGACTGGACCGCCCGCGACATCGCCCCCGACGGTCAACGCTTCGCCTTGTACTGGAAAGAGCAATTGCAAGGCACGGTGGAGTGGGAACTGATCGGCATGCACAACGTTCACAACGCCGTCGCCGCCATCGCCGCCGCCCGCCACGCCGGCGTGCCCACCGCCCATGCCGTCGCCGCCCTGGCGCAATTCCGCGGCGTGAAGCGGCGCATGGAGCAACGCGCCCGCGTCAATGACATCACCCTCTATGACGACTTCGCCCATCATCCTACAGCCATCGCCAGTACCCTGGCGGGCCTGCGCCACCGGGTGGGGTCGGCGCGCATCATCGCCCTGCTGGAGCCTCGCTCCAACACCATGCGCATGGGGGTGCACCGCGAGCAGTTGGCCCCCAGCCTCGCCGAGGCGGACGCGGTGTTCTTATATAACCCGCCGGACCTGCACTGGGATCTCAACGAGGTGGCCAAGGAGGTGGGCGCCAAGGCACAGGTATTCAAAAACATTGAAGATTTAGTCAAGGCCGTGACCGCGCTTGCGCGCCCCGGCGATCACGTGTTAATCATGAGCAACGGCGCATTCGGGGGGATACACGAAAAACTGATGGAGGCGCTGAAAAAATGAGCCGCGACGCCATCGCCCTGGCCATGACCGGTGCCTCCGGCGCCGTCTATGGCCTGCGCCTGCTGGAATGCCTCATCCAGGCCCAGCAGCAGGTTTATCTCATGCTGTCCGCCCCCGCCCAGGTGGTGATCGGCATGGAGACCGATCTCAAACTGCCGGGCCGCCCGGCGGAGATCGAGGATGCCCTCGCCTCCCACTACCAAGCCAAACCGGGACAGATCACGGTGTTCGGCCGCGAACAATGGACCGCGCCGGTGGCCAGCGGCTCCAGTGCGCCGCGCGCCATGGTGATCTGCCCCTGCACCAGCGGCACCCTGTCCTCCATCGCTCAGGGCAGCAGCGACGACCTCCTGGAGCGCGCCGCCGACGTTGTGCTCAAGGAGGGTCGCAAACTGATCCTGGTGCACCGCGAGATGCCGCTGTCCGTCATCCACCTGGAAAACATGCTGAAGCTGGCGCGCATGGGTGTGACGGTCATGCCCGCCAATCCCGGTTTCTATCATGAGCCCCAATCCATCGCCGACCTGGTGGACTTTGTAGTGGCGCGCATCCTCGACCACTTGGATATCGAACACTCGCTCGGGCCGCGCTGGGGATAAACCGTGGCGACAAGAATTCGCATCCCCCTCTTCCCGCTGCACAATGTGCTGTTCCCCGGCGGTGTACTTCCCTTACGCATCTTCGAACCGCGTTATCTGGAGATGATCAGCACCTGTATGAAAGAGGGCACCGGCTTCGGCATCGCCCTGATCCTCAGCGGCCATGAAGTAGGCGAAGCCGCCAAGACCTACGATATAGGCAGCTATGCCCGCATCATCGACTGGAACATGCGCGACGACGGTCTATTAGGTATCTCGGTGCAAAGCGAAGGGCGCTTCCGCATCCTCTCCAGCACCGTGCACCCCAATCAACTGATCCATGCCGAAGTGGAATTATTGGAAGAACAACAAGCACAAAACCTCCCGCAGGAATACAACGCCGCCGCCGATCTGCTGCGCGACATCATCAATAAAGTCGGGGGCCATTACGCGGAACTGGAACCCCGCTACGATGATCCCCTTTGGGTCAGCGGCCGCCTGGCGGAACTGCTGCCTATCGAGCTTTTACAGAAACAACACTTATTGCAAATGGACGATCCCC
Source organism: uncultured Chromatiaceae bacterium (assembly GCA_964582585.1). Lineage (GTDB taxonomy): Bacteria > Pseudomonadota > Gammaproteobacteria > DRLM01 > DRLM01 > JARRQJ01. The sequence goes on from CAZOTG010000076.1 coordinate 5,525, forward strand.
TGCAACGCCTGGAGCGATTGTGTGCCATGTGGGATTGTATGGAGAGTGAAGAAGAATAGAGTTATAGAACCTTAAAACTGCTGGCCTGTGTAGAATATAAGATTACTTTCACCATCGCTTCCATCCGGCGCATTACTGCTCATGCCCAATGCGCCTTACGCTTGCCTTGTCAATCCTGAGGCGCTTCGTACCAGCGGCGCGAGTTGTTGACCGCCTTTACTACCAACAGCATCACCGGCACCTCGATGAGGACGCCCACCACCGTCGCCAGGGCCGCGCCAGAATTGAAGCCGAACAGGCTGATGGCGGCGGCGACCGCCAGTTCGAAGAAGTTGCTGGCGCCGATCAGTGCCGATGGGCACGCGATGTTGTGCTTTTCCCCAACCCGGCGATTGAGCCAATAGGCCAGGCCGGCGTTGAAAAAGACTTGGATCAGGATCGGGACGGCCAGCATGGCGATGACCAGGGGCTGCCTGAGGATGGCCTCGCCCTGGAACGCGAAGAGCAGCACCAGTGTTACCAGCAGCGCGGCGATGGACCAGGGTCCGATCTTGTGCAGCGCGGCATCCAAGGCGGCCTGGCTTTTGGACAATAGCGCTTTCCGCCATAGTTGGGCGAGGATCACCGGGATGACGATGTACAGTACCACTGAGGTCAACAGCGTGTCCCACGGCACGCTGATAGAGGAGATGCCCAGCAGCAAGCCCACGATGGGCGCAAAGGCGAAGATCATGATGGTGTCGTTGAGCGCCACCTGAGACAGGGTGAAGTAGGGGTCACCGTTGGAGAGTCTACTCCACACGAACACCATTGCCGTGCAAGGCGCCGCCGCCAGCAGAATCAGTCCGGCGACGTAGCTGTCGAGCTGGTCGGCGGGCAGGTAGGGGCCGAACACCTGCCGCACGAACAGCCAGCCGAGGAAGGCCATCGAAAACGGTTTGACCGCCCAGTTCACAAACAGGGTGACACCGATGCCCTTCCAGTGCGCCTTCACCTGATGCAGCGCGCCGAAGTCGATCTTGACCAGCATGGGGATGATCATCACCCAGATCAGCAGGCCGACGGGAATATTGACCCGTGCGATTTCCATGTGGCCTATGGTCTGAAATACGCCGGGTAAAACTTGGCCGAGCGCGATGCCCGCCACAATGCACAGGAAGACCCATAGCGAAAGGTAGCGCTCGAAGAATCCCAGCGGTGCAGCGGAGGTTTGTCTGGAGATGGCTTCGCTTTTCGTGTTCATCGCCTTACTCGTTGTTGTCCTGTATATGCCCGATATTGTCCAACTCGCGCTTGATGGCGAGCCTGTCGAGCTTGTGCAGCGGGAGGTTCACGAAGATGCGCACTCGGTTCATGATCTGCCGGAAAACCTTGGTGAAGACGTGGCGCTTGTCCTCGTCGCTGCCTTCCGCCGCGGCCGGGTCTTCGAACCCCCAGTGCGCCGTGATCGGCTGCCCCGGCCATACCGGGCAAACCTCGCCCGCCGCCTTGTCGCATACCGTGATGACGAAATCCATTTGTGGCGCACCGGGCTGGGCGAACTCGTCCCAGTTCTTG
>CAZOTG010000076.1:7091-8688 GCA_964582585.1 uncultured Chromatiaceae bacterium
CAGCCCCCGTACGGGGACAGTCCCGGTTTTGCTGCTATCTACTCTTAAACTAGCGCCATTCGCAAGTGCCCCAACTATTATTAACATCGAAAGGATCTGGTTATGCCATATGTGGAGCTTAATTTAACGACTGGTGCGACGAAAGAGCAAAAGGAGCAGCTTGTCGAGGGGATAACCCAATGCGACCACCTGTTCAACGGCGAAGGAATTGACCTCGCCGGTCGGATGACTGCCCGCGCTGTAGGCGTGGAAACGCCCCTTGCCTATAGTGTTGATAAGGGCTTCGGCCATGATGCTACGTGCCGAGTTGCCGGTGCACAGCACCAGTATGTTGTAGGTTTTGTCGTTCACGATATTTGTTCCAGGATTCTGGATTGAATCAGCAGCAGCGCGCCGTAATCTTCTCCGGATGCACAGGACCGCAGTAAGGGGAGGTTTTCTCCTCGGCGACGGGTGTGGACGGCACGCAGCAAGCGGCCTCCTCGCCGGCCTCTTCACCACCGAACACCGGAATGCTGTCCAGGGTATGGAAGGTCTCCCACTGGATTCCCTGGGGATCGGTCGTCCAATACTTGTCGGACTTGGCATAGCAGCAGCCCGTGCCGGTCTGTTCGATCAGATCCGTTTGTAAATTCTGCAAACGCACGTGCATCTCGGCCAGCTCGTCCGCCGACTCCACTTGCACACCGAGGTGATTCAGTCCTGCTTCCGCGCCGCGCCGGGAGATGGCGAAGTTGACGCGGGGATCGTCCAGCATCCACTTGGCGTAATCGGGTTTGGTGACGCTAGGCTCGGCGGCGAACATCGCCGAGTAAAAGCGGATGCTCTCGGCCAGATTCTCGACGGCGACATGGATATGCAGGCGTTTCATGATGCTCTCCTTTTGGCGGCGGATTTCGTGGTTGCACGCACCGGTATACAAGGCTTGCCGCCGCAGCAATTCTCGGTGAGGAAAGCGATCAGCTCATTCATAGTCGCGAAGTTGGCGGCATAGATGACGAATCGGCCCTCTTGGCGCGAGCTCACCATGCCGGCATGGGCCAGTTCCTTCAAATGGAAGGACAGCGAAGAAGGCGGGATGTCGGTGGCCTCGCTGATCTGCCCGGCGGGCAGCCCTTCGGGGCCGCTCTGCACCAGGGTGCGGAAGATGGCGAGACGGGAGTCCTGGGCCAGTGAGGCGAGGGCGGATATGGCAGATTTCGTTTCCATAATTCGATAATAATCGAAATATAGAAATGAAGCAAGCCTTGTCTCGCATGCTTGAAATCGCGACTCGCAAATAAAAAAACGGCCGCTTAATTATCCATGCGGCCGTTCTGCAGTTTCCCTGTATCCCGCGGCAGGTGCCAAGACACCAGCATGGTGGCGATGACCACCAGCACGGCGTTGTCAGCAAAGGCGGTCAGGAACTGGGTGGCCAGTACCCGATTAAGCGTGGGATTCATGATCAGGCCGCCGCCAGTTTTGCCGCGGCGACGTAGTCGATCTTGCCGGTACCGAGCACGGGGAGATTGGTTACGTGCATCACCTGACGCGGCACGCAGATCTCCGCCACACCATCACTCTGCGCCTGAGCCAGCAAGGCGCTGCGCTCCGC
>CAZOTG010000077.1:0-8679 GCA_964582585.1 uncultured Chromatiaceae bacterium
GCGCCGCCAGGGAATCCACCAGGGCCAGCACCCGCTCCAGGGCCGCCACGAACGGCGCCACCTCGGTCAATTGCGAACCGATATGACAGTCCACGCCCACCACCTCCACATGAGGCAGCGCGGCCGCACGCTTATACAGCTCCGGCGCGGCGGCGATGTCGATGCCGAACTTGTTCTCCTTGAGGCCGGTGGAAATATAAGGATGAGTCCTGGCATCCACGTCGGGATTGACCCGCAACGACACCGGCGCGCGCCGCTGCATCTCACCGGCCACGGCGTTGAGCCGCGCCAGCTCCTCCACCGACTCCACGTTGAAACAATGAATACCCACTTCCAGGGCGCGGCGCAGTTCGTCGGCCCGCTTGCCCACCCCGGAAAACACGATCCTGGCGGGATCGCCCCCCACCCGCAGCACCCGTTCCAGCTCCCCCACCGAGACGATATCGAAACCGGAGCCCAGCCGCGCCATGACGTTCAACACCGCCAGATTGGAATTGGCCTTCACCGCGTAGCACACCAGATGCTCCTGGCCGTCCAGGGCCCGGTCGAAGGCGCGCCAGTGACGCTCGATGGTGGCCCGGGAATACACATAACAGGGCGTACCGTACTCGGCGGCCAGGCCGGCAAGCTCCACCTCCTCGGCATAGAGCCGGCCGTCGCGATAGTTAAAATAGTCCATGGAACATCTGTCTTTCGTTGGGTGACTGGATCCCTGTGGGCAAATGCTACCATCCCCCGCCCGGAACCGGCACCCTGCGCCCGGCAGGAACAAAGAAAATTCGGGTAAACCCTCATCCCGACCTTTATCAAGGTAGGGTGGGTGAAGCGCAGCGCAACCCACCAAGCCGTCGCCGCAGGCGACACAAACGGCTTCCGGCGTTTATGCCTTTTAGGATACTTGTACCCTAAATCAAAACGTCATGCGCCGCAGCGAGCCGTTCAGATCCATGAAGTGGTGCTTCAGTGCGGCAAGGATGTGAAGGCCGATCAGCGCCGCGCAGCCATAGGACAGATAATAGTGGATGTCGCTGAGGGTACCGCGGACGGACTTGGAAAACTGCGCGATGTCCGGAATGGTGATGACCCCGTACAGCTCGATGGGCTCGCCGTTGTAGGCGACGAACAGAAATCCGCTCAAGGGGATGAGCAACATGGCGATGAGGTAAAAGATATGGACTGCGAGAGCGGTACGGCGCTCCCATATCGCCAAATCGGGCGAGTAAGGCGGATTGGGACTGACATACAACCAGACGAACTTCAGCGGGACCAACACCAACAGGGCCAAACCAATGACTTCGTGCAGATCCAGCAACCGCCAATACAGCACGTCCTCATCGCTGAGGCGGGTCATGTACCAGCCCATGGGGATCAGGCCGATTATGGAGACGGCGATCAGCCAGTGCAGGATCTTGGAAATCAATCCGTAGTCGTCTTTGGTATTGCGGATATTCATATATAGATACTTTTATAAGCTATCGACATGGCCACGACCTGCCTTGATGAGGGAAAATTATAAAAGAGTATGCCTGATGGTCGCGCCCTGCGGAGCGCATTCGGAAGTGGCCCCTAGGATCATACAAAGTTTTATACGCTCCCGCCCAAACTTTGAGCAATCGCGGCTGTCACAATTAACACGGACTGGATTGCGGTTCGGGAGGCGGGCAATCCCGCCACTCCAAGCCTTTCGAAACCCAGCCCGCTTTGCGGAATTCATTGGATTTTTTCACATCTTGGTTGTCCAACAGGAGTTCCATGGAGGACATCTCATGCCTGGCCGGTTTGCAGCTGTAGATAGTTTACTCACACGCCTCTCGCCACTGCAGGTATTTGCAGTCTCGCTATTCGGCGTCGCACTGGTCGGCCTGCTGGACTACGCCACCGGCTTCGAGACATCCTTATCGTTGTTTTACCTCGGCCCCGTGGCCTTGGCGGCGTGGTACGCAGGCCGTCACGGCGCCATCGCCATCGCCGTGCTCTCGGCCATCGTCTGGCTGGTGGCCGACATGGCCTCAGGACATTTCTACAGTCACCCGCTTATCACCATGTGGGAGTTGCTTGCCCGCCTCGGCGTTTTTCTGGTGCAGGGTCTATTGCTCGTAGCGCTGCGCGGCGCCCTGGCCAGGGAACAACAGGCCGCCCGAACCGACGCGCTCACCGGACTGACCAGCCGCCACGCCTTCGAGGAACAATTGGAACATGACCTGCGCCTGGCGCAGCGCCGCCGCAGCGCCATCACCCTGGCCTTCCTGGACCTGGACGACTTCAAGATCATCAACGACACCTACGGCCATCTCGAAGGCGATCAGGTGTTGCGGGTAACGGGGCGGGTGTTGCGGGAATCGACGCGGGTGGCGGACACGGTGGCGCGCTTCGGCGGCGACGAATTCGTGTGGGTGTTGCCCGACGCCGACCCCCACGGCGCCGAGGAAGCCGTCACCAAGATACGGGATGACCTGCACCAGGCCCTGGCCGCGGAGGCCTGGCAGGTCAGCTTCAGCATCGGCGCCATCACCTTTCTGGACACGGTGCCCAGCGTGCATGAGGCACTCAAGGCTGCGGACACCCTGATGTACGACGCCAAACGGCGCGGCAAGGACATCGCCCTGTTCAGGGTGGCCGACCATACGGCGGGCGTATCCCATCAATCCCCGCCGGCCGCCGCCGTTAAGCACCTCAACCTCACGCGCTAAACAACAGTAGCGACGGCTAGTCATGACCCCCGGTTATCTCGTCCCTGTCATTTCGACCGAAGGGATTTATGCCCCATGGGTAGAAATCTTCTGCCGCAGGCTTCATATAATCAGCGATATACAAGATTTCTCGCTAACGCTCGAAATGACAAATCAACGGGGGCACCTTAATTTTGTTATTATCGGCAGGTAAAGCAGCAAGGCCCCGAAGCCCGACTCCTTTCCCTCCACAAAAGGACAGCAAGTTGGCAAAACCTAATTATCAATACGAGAAGCGCCAGCGCGACCTGGCGAACAAAAAGAAGCAAGAAGAAAAAAGGCAGAAGAAACTGGCCAAAAACCAGCCCGAACCCAGCGCCGATTCGGATCAGCCTGCGGACGAACAGGCGGAGTAACCGCTGCCACGATCTAATGTAGGGTGGATGCGCGCAGCGTAATCCACCAAGCCGTCGCCGCAGGCGACACATTGCGGCGGAATCCCTAACGGGTTCCGCCCTACGCTACCAACCAAATCATCCCGCCGTCTTGCGGCGCTGCAGCCACTCGCTCAAGTGCTCCATCGCCACATAGAACGCCGGAGTAATGTAGAGAGTCAGCATCTGGGAAAACAACAGGCCGCCAACCACCGCGATACCCAGCGGCCGCCGCGCCTCGGCGCCCAGTCCGGTGCTGAGGGCGATGGGCAGGGTGCCGAAGATGGCGGCCAGGGTGGTCATCATGATGGGGCGGAAACGGATCAGACAGGCCTGAATGATGGCGTCGCGGGCCGCCACCTGCTGCTCGCGGCGGATCATCACCGCGAAGTCCACCATGATGATGCCGTTTTTCTTCACCAGCCCCACCAGCAGGATCAACCCCACGAAGCTGAACAGGTTGAGCTCCTCACCGAAGAAGATCAGGGTCAGCAGCGCCCCCAGCATGGCCAGCGGCAGCGCGGTGAGGATGGTGACGGGGTGGATGAAGTGTTCGTAGAGGATGGCCAGCACCATGTAGATCACCAGCACGGTGATCAGCATCAGCAGCGGCATGCCCACCAGGGCGTCGCGGAAGGTCTCGGCGCTGCCGGTGAAGCTGCCGGTGATGTCCGCCGGCAGATTGTCGCGCGCCGTCGCGTCGATGCGCCGGGTGATCTCTCCCAAAGAGGTGCCCGGCGCCACGTTGAAGGAAAAGCTCACCGACGGCAGCTGGCCGTAATGGGTCACCGACAGCGGCCCCACCCCCGGGGCGATGTCCGCCACCGCGCGCAAGGGCACCAGCTTACCGTTGTCCGCCGGCACGTACAGGGCATTCAACGCCTCGATACTGGTCTGATAGCGCGGCGCCAACTCCATGATCACCTGATACTCGTCGCTGGCCCCGTAGATGGTGCTCACCTGGCCGCCGCCGTAGGCACTATATAAAGTGGATTGAATCTTCTCGGCGCTCACCCCCAGGGCCGAGGCGGCGTCGCGCAGGATGGTGACGTTGATCTGGGGATTGCTCAGCTCCAGGCTGCTGTCCACGTCCTGCACCCCGGGCACCCCAGCGAGAATGGGCTCGAACGCCGCCGCGGCCCGGTCCAGGCCCTCGATGTCGGTGCCCTGCAGCACATATTGATACTGGCCGCTGCCGCCCAGGCTGCCGATGCGGATCGCCGGCGGATTCTGGAAGAACACCTGCATCTCCCGCACCGGCGCCACCGCCTTGCGCAACTGCTGCAGCACGGTGTCGGCGTCCACGCCGCGCTCCTCCTGGGGCTTGAGACGGATGAACATACGCCCGACGTTGCCGCCGCTCACCCCGCCCCGGCCCTGGCCGGCGCTGGACACGGCGGCGGCGATGTTGGGATTGGCCTTCACGATACGGGTGACCCGCGCCTGCAGGTCCTGCAACTGCTCGAAGGTCACGCCCTCCGCCGTGCGGGTGGAGGCCACGATCATCCCGGTGTCCTCGCTGGGGATGAAGCCCTTGGGGATAAGGGCGAACAAATAAAAAGTCAGCGCCACGATCAGGGCCCCCGCCACCAGCATGGTGCCCCAGTGATCCACCGACCAGGCCAGGGTATGACCGTAGGCGTCACGCACCCGGTTGAAGCCGCGTTCCAGGACATAATAGAGCCTGGTGTGGCGCTCGTTCTCCGGCAGAAAACGGCTGCTCAACATGGGGGTGAAGGTCAACGACACCACCCCGGAGATGAGAATGGCGATGGTCACGGTGAGGGCGAACTCGCTGAACAACCGCCCCACCAGCCCCCCCATGAACATGATGGGGATGAACACCGCCACCAGGGACAGGGTCATGGACACCACGGTGAAACCGATCTCGCGGGTACCGATCAGTGCCGCCGCCATGGGCTTCTCGCCCTTCTCCCGGTAGCGCACGATATTCTCCAGCACCACGATGGCGTCGTCCACCACAAAGGCCACCGCCAGGGTGATGCCCATCAGGGACAGGTTGTCGAGACTGAAACCGAATACCTTCATCAGGGCGAAGGTGCCGATCAGTGAAGTGGGCAGGGCCAGGGCGCTGATCAGGGTGGCGCGCGGGTTGCGCAGGAACAGAAAGATCACCCCCACCACCAGGACGATGGCCACCATCAGGGTAAACTTCACCTCATCGATGGAGCCTTTGACGAAATCGGCGCGGTCATGGATCACCCGCAGGGTGGCGTCCCCCGGCGCCTGGCGGGTGAGCGTCGCCAGCCGTGCCTGCACCGCCCGTGACACCGCCACGGTGTTGGCGCCGGGCTGGCGCTTTACTGCCAACACGATCGCCGGGCGCAGGTCCTTATCATCCGCGGCGGTGTTGTCGAAGAAGGTGGTGATCTGCTTGTCCTGCTCGATGCTGTCCTCGGCCTTGCCCACGTCGGCCAGGTGCACCGGCGCGCCGCCGCGATAGGCGATCACCAGACGGTTGTAGGCGGCGGCGTCCTTCAACTGCCCCGCGGCCTGCACCGTGTAGCTCTTCGTGCTGCCGCTCAGGGTGCCGGTGGGCAGATTGGTGTTGCCGCCCTGAATCGCACTCTTCACGTCGGCCAGCGACAGATTGCGCGCCGCCAGGGCGTAGGGATTCATGCGCAGCCGCACCGCGTACTTGTGGGAGCCGAACACCAGCACCTGGGCCACGCCGGGGATGGTGGAGATCTGCTGCGCCACCCGGGTCTCGGCGTACTCGTCGAGCTGGGTGAGGGGCAGCTGCCTGGCGGACAGGGCGAGATAGATGATGGCGAAGTCGGCGGGATTGACCTTGCGCAGGGTGGGCGGCGACGGCATGTTGTCCGGCAGGCGGCGCACGCTCTGGGAAATGGCGGTCTGCACGTCCTGGGCGGCGGCGTCGATGTCGCGGTCGAGATCGAACTGCAGGGTGATGTTGGTGCTGCCGGTGGAGCTCACCGAGTCCATGGAGGTCACCCCGGGGATGGCGCTGAACTGGCGCTCCAGGGGCGTGGCCACCGACGCCGCCATGGTCTGGGGATCGGCGCCGGGCAGATTGGCGGACACCCTCACCGTGGGAAAGTCCACGTTGGGCAGCTCACTCACCGGCAGGGTGTAATAGGCCGCCATGCCGAAGATGATCAGCGCCGCCATGAGCATGGTGGTCATCACCGGCCGGCGTATGAAAGGCCCGGCGATGTTCACGGTCGCTGCACCGCCTTACCGTTATTATCAGTGATGGAGGTCACCGCGATCCCCGGGCGCAGATTGCGCGGCACCTGGGTCACCACCGTCTCGCCCGCCTTGAGCCCTGAAGCGACCACCGCCAGCTCACCCACCTGGCGATCCACCTTTACGTCGCGCACCGCCGCCTTGCCCTGCTCGATCACGTAGACGAAGTTGCCGTTCTGCCCGGTCTCCACCGCGCTCTGCGGCACGGTCAGCGCCTCGGGCTGCACCGTCAGCCGGGTGCGTACCCCCACGTACTGCCCCGGCCACAACTGTTCATGTTCATTGGGCACCCGCGCCTTGAGCAGCACCGTGCCGGTGTCGGTGTTCACCGCGTTGTCCACGAACACCAGCGCACCCTCACCCAGGTCGCCGCTGCCGTCCTCATGGGTGATGAAGATGCGGATGCTGCCCTGGGCCTGATAGCGGCGCAGCTCTGACAGGCTCTGCTGCGGGATGCTGTACTGCACCAGGATGGGCCGCATCTGATTGATGACCACCAGCGGCGCGCTGTCCCCCGGCGCCACCAGGTTGCCGGGCTTGGCGCCCAGGCTGCCGGTGCGGCCGCTGATGGGCGCGCGGATATCGGTGTAGGCGAGATTGATCTCCGCCTGCTCGAGCTTGGCCTGGGCCTGGTCAACCGCCGCCCGCGCGTTGTCGTACTCCTGAGTGGTGACGTATTCCTTGCCCGCCAGGGGCGCCAGGCGCTTGGCCTGCTCCTTGGCGTATTCTAATTCGGCCTTCGCCGCCACCAGCGCGGTCTCGTATTGCGAGGGATCGATGCGGAATAATTTCTGGCCCTTGCTCACCTCGTCGCCCTCGGCGAAATACACCGCCTGCAGTTGCCCGCTCACCTGGGGCTGGATCTGCACGCTGTGCTCCGACTGCACCTGACCCACCGCCTGCAGGAACACCGGCATGGGCTGCACCTGCACCGCAGCGGTCTCAACTGCCAGCGGCTTGTCGGGACGCGGCCCCGGTCCCTTGCCGCTGTCGGCGAGCCGCCACTGCGCCAGCCAGCCCAGCCCGGCGACCAGCGCCACAATAATAAAGAGAGGAATGATCTTGCGTGTCACGGCGACTCCATCCAGAAACTATCTATCGTCATATCTTTAAAACAACCCATGCAGGGTGGAATGCCCGCAGGACAATTCCACCAATCCGTCGCCGCAGGCGACGCCTTAAAGCCGTCATTCCGGCGAATACCCTAAAGGGCATAAATACCCTAAAGGGCACAAGAGCCGGAATCCAGAACCTCCATCCTCTATGCCGTCATTCCAGCGCAAGCTGGAATCCAGGCTTTAAATCAATCCCGACCCCGCATTCGCCGGGGTCTCATTATCATCTTTTGATCTTAAACACTATTCAGCAGGCGCCTTAAGCCCCCCCACCGCATGGCCCAGGGCGGCGCGCGCCGCCGCCCAATCGAGACGCGCCTGCACCCGCTGCACCCGGGCGTTGGCCAGGGTGGTCTGAGCGCTGAGCACATCCAGTATGGTATCCAGTCCGTTCTTATAGCGCGCGCTGGAGACATCCGCCGCCAACTGCGCGCTCTTGAACTGCGCGTCACTGCTGTCGATGGTGGCGGCGGCGGTGCGCAGGTTCTGATAGGCCTGCCACACCTCCAGCTCCACCTGGCTGCGCAGGTCGTCGCTGTCGGCGCGGGCGCTGTCCAACTGCGCCTCGGCCTGACTCACGGCGGCGCGATCGGCGAACCCGGCGAACAGCGGCACCTTGAGGCTGAGCAGCGCGCTGAACTGAGAACTGTCGCCGACGTGGTGCACCTGGGTGTGACCGGCATTGGCGTCGAAGTTGAGGCTGGGCAGACCGCTGCCGCGGGTCGCCTCCAGCTTCGCGGCGGCGGCGCGTTCCCGCGCCTTGGCCGCCAGCAGTTCGGGACGGGCGCCGCGGGCGTCATCGATCAGGCTCGACACGCTTTGTTCCGGCAGATCCCCGGTGATCTTCTTCTCCAGGGGCGCGACCGGCAGCGACGTATCGGGCGCCTCCCCCACCGCCGATGCCAGAGCGCCGCGCGCCGCCGCCAACTGCCCTTCGGCCTGCTGCAAGGCCAGCCTGGACCCGGCCAGCGCCGCCTCGGCCTTGTAGACATCGCCCACGGTGGCCAGCCCCGAGGCCCGGCGGTCCCGGGCCGCCGCCAGATTGGTCTCGGCGTCCTTGAGGCTCTGGCGATTCATCTCCACCACCGCCTGAAAACCCAGCACCTGATAATAGGCCTGCTCCACCTGCAGGATCACATCCTGCAGGGTCTGGTCCTGACTCAGCCGCGCCGAGACCAGTTCGAACTTGGTCTGGTCCAGGGTGCCGCTGCGCGCACCGAAGTCCCACAG
>CAZOTG010000078.1:0-8661 GCA_964582585.1 uncultured Chromatiaceae bacterium
CTCGCGCAACGCCTTAGGCAATCTTGCCCATGCCTTGAAGACCCCACTCACCGCCCTCGACCAATTGTTGAACAGCGAGGAACTCAATGCCCACCCGCAACTCCAGGCCCGGCTCCGCGGCCAAAGCGAAATCATCGGCAGCTTCATTCAGCGCGAATTGAAGCGGGCGCGCCTGGCGGGGGCGGCGACGCCGGGACGACGTTTCGACCTTTCTCGGGAATTGCCGCCCTTGCTGGAGGCGCTCAAGCAAATCCACCATGCCAAGAATCTCGCGGTGGAATGGCATATCCCGCCGGAACTCAGCTATCCCGCAGAACGGGAAGATATGTTGGAGCTGTTTGGTAACCTGCTGGACAACGCCTGCAAATGGGCGGCGGACAAGGTGATATTCGATGTGATGGAGGGACCCGGGTTGTCGTTCAGCGTGGAGGACGACGGCCCCGGCGCGCCGCAGGAACAATTGGCGCAACTCTCCGAACGCGGCGTGCGCCTTGACGAGTCGGTGGGCGGCAGCGGTCTTGGATTGTCCATCGCCCGCGAGATCGTGGCCTATTACCGCGGCGAGATGGGCTTCGAGCGTTCGCCGCGCCTGGGCGGGTTTAGGGTGTGGGTGCGGCTGCCGCCGCCTTAAAAAGCAGTTGCGAGCAACGAGTTTCGAGTAGCGAGTGAACTGTATTAGTACGTTCCCTCTCCCTCAGGGGAGAGGAAAGCGAGGGGGGCGAAGCCGACAGGGTGAGGGGAGAAAAAACTCGCTACTCGAGACGTGCTACTCGAAACTGTATTAACAAATGACCCGGTTGCGCCCCTGTTCCTTGGCCTTGTAGAGGTTGTCGTCGGCCTGTTTTAACATCTCGTCGGGGTTTATATCGTTGTCGTTGTTGGTATAGCACGCTACGCCGATAGAGGCGGTGAGCGGGATGTCCCCCTGTGAGGTCTTGAACGGGTCCTGGGTGATGGTGCGCCGCATGCGTTCGAAGATCATGGGGGAAAATTTCGCCGGATCGGGGTGGTGCATGATGATGGCGAACTCCTCGCCGCCGATGCGGGTGACCACGTCGGTGGGACGTAGCGCCCATTTGAGGCGCTGCGCAAAACCCACCAGTACTTCATCGCCCACAGGATGGCCGAAACGGTCGTTGATCTTCTTGAAATGATCGATGTCAACCAGGCTGCAACTGGCCACGCCGCCCCGCGACTTGGTCTCTGTAATCAGCGCCTCCAGATGGGCTTGCATGTAACGACGGTTGCCCAGGCCGGTGAGCGGGTCGGAGATGGCCAGTTCCTGCAGGCGTTGATTGTCGCGTTGCAGCACCTGCATGGCCTGCAAGGCGGTGTTATGGCGGGCGGCGATGCGGCTGGCGGCATGGACCCGGGCCGCCAGTTCCCGTTGGTCCACCGGTTTGCGCAGATAGTCGTCCACGCCCCGGTCGAAGGCCTCCACCAGGGGCTCGGTGCCTTCCTTTGCGGTGAATAAGATCACGGCGGTGTAGTGTTTGCGCTGCTCGTCATGGCGGCGGATCGCATCGGTCAATTCCAGGCCGTCCATGCCCGGCATCATCCAGTCGGCCAGCACCACATCGGCGGGGCTTTCGGCGTGCTGGGCCAGAGCCTGCTGGGCGTTGTTGGCGTGACGGAGGTCATGATAACCCGCTGCTTGCAGGGCGTCGCTCACGGAACGAATGGCGATTTCTCTATCGTCTACGATGAGGATGCTGGGGGTTTGTACGGCCATGTGCGCATACCTTGTCCATGTAACAAGATCAGGGTTATCAATTGTTATAACGGCAATTACATCTCCTCTATAAAGGGTTCGCTGTCCTTGGCCTTGAGGGCCGCCCACAGGTTGACCACGCGACAAAATAGTTCCGCCGTCTGCTCTGCGTCGTAGATCGCCGAGTGGGCTTCCTGGTTGTCCCAGGTCATGCCCGCCGCCTGCGCCGCCCGCGACAACACCGTCTGGCCGAATGCCAGGCCGCCCAGGGTGGCGGTATCGAAGGCGCTGAAGGGGTGGAAGGGGTTGCGTTTGATGGCAGTGCGTTGCACGGCGGCGTTGATGAAGGCCAGATCGAACCAGGGGTTGTGTCCCACCAGGATGGCGCGGGTGCAGCCGCTGTCCCGCACCGCCTTTCTGATCGGTTGAAAAATTCTTTTCAAAACATCGTGTTCAGGTAAAGCGTCACGAAACGGGTGATGGGGGTCGATACCCGTAAAGGCAAGCGCGGCCGGGTCGAGATGGGCCCCCGGGAAGGGTTGCACGTGATGGGCAAAGGTTTGTTGGCGCTGCAGGCGGCCCGAATCGTCCATGTACAGGATAACGGCGGCGATTTCCAGCAAGGCATCGGTCTCGGGGTTGAACCCGGCCGTTTCCACATCCACCACCACCGGCAGGAAGCCGCGAAAACGGTCGGCAATGGAAAAAGTGTCGTGCTGCGCCATGACCAGAGAATACGGGATTTGCGGGCGTTTGGCGACGGAGCGGCTTTTCATCCGCCCTTTTGAACAAACAGACCGGCAGTGAAAGGAGCATGAGATGGCGACGACACATGCGCTTATTCCCCAAGGTGAAAGATTGGCCCGACGCGGATGGATTCCGGCGTTGATGTTGTTGATGGGCATCGCCTGTCAGCCGGCGCAGGCCATATCCAACGCCGCCGCGCCCATTGCGTCGCCGCTGACGGCCGGCGCAGCGGGAGGCGACAGGGCCTTATTGTGGAAGGTGGAACGCACCGGCCTGCGTCCCAGTTACGTCTTCGGTACCATTCATTCCGAGGATCCGCGCGTCGCCGAACTGTCGCCGGCGGTGATCAAGGCCTTTCAACTCTCCGATGTCTTCGCCATGGAGATGATTCCGGATCATGCCGCCTTGTCGCGCATGAGCGCCTCCATGTTCATCACCGATGGCCCCAATCTGAAAGAGCTGCTGGGTGACTCGGATTTCGCCAAGGCGGCGGCGGTGATGAGCAGCTATGGTTTGGAGACCAAAGTCCTGCTGAAACTCAAACCCTGGGTGGTGTTCACTGCGCTGACCATGCCCAAGCCGGCCGATGGGATGTTTCTGGATGTGATCTTATACGGTGCCGCATTGAGCGACGGCAAATATGTGCATGGCCTGGAAACAGCGGACGAACAGGTAGCCATCTTCGAAGGTATTCGCCTGGATGACCAGGTGGCCATCCTCAAGGATGTCATCACTCATTACGCGTCCCTGCCCAAAATCAATCGGGAGCTGGTGGATCGTTATACCCGGGGTGATCTCGATGCCGTGTCAGCCCTGCAGGATAAATATCTGGCGACCAAGGACCCGCGTCTGATCCGGTCCTTCAGACGGCATGCCGTCGATGATCGCAACCGGCGCATGGTGGAGCGCATCGTCCCTCGCATCGAAGAACAAAACGCCTTCATCGCCATCGATGCCGGGCTGTTGCCCGGTGATCAGGGTGTACTGCATCTTCTCGAAGAGCGCGGATACCGGATCTCTCCCGTGCGTTGATAAGGAGCCTGACACAGGCTCTGAACCAAGACTGTCAATTCGATGCTTGCCATTCTATTAACGCGCGAATCCTAAGCATTATTCCTTGTTCGTCATATCTATCCGTCCATCATGTGCAGGACGGGCTCTCAAAATAAGCTTGACACGGCTTCCCCGCGGATGGCTTCATTGGCTACGCCATTACTCAAAATAACATTGCCTTATTACACAAAATACAATGGGCGCTAAGGGAAGCGAGGGGCTCGGGGACAGGGATAGGAATCAAGCTTCCACTGTCTCGACCTGGGTCGGGGATCGATAGCTGTATGCGGGGCGGGGATCAATCATGGGAAGTTTACTTTACCAGACGGCTGGTCTGACCGTACGTGCGTGCTTCACCATAGCATTCTTTTCGATGTGGCTGATGGCGCCGAGCAGTGTGTTTGCTACCAATGGTTTGAACGTGATCGGCTTCGGCACCGAATCCAACGGCATGGCCGGTGCCGATACGGCGGTGGCGCGCGATACCACTGCGCTCAACACCAATCCCGCCGGTCTGACCCAGATGACGGGCAGCGCGCTCGATCTCTATGCCGGCTTGGCCTTCGCCCTGGACGTCAGGCATCAGGACGGTTTCGGAAACGATCGCAAAGTATCCAACACCGTGATCGGCCTGGGCGGCTTCGGCTACGCCCGTCAACGCGGTGACCTGCGCTACGGCATCGGTTTCTTCGCTCAGGGCGGGTCGGGCAGCGTCTTTAATGACGTCACTACCGCCTTCGGCACCCAAGACGAATTGTCGGTGCTGTTGCGCATCGCCAAGCTGACGCCGGGCATCGCCGAACAGGTGAGCGATCGCTTGTCCCTGGGCGTCAGCGCCAGCGTCGCCTACGCCGACATCACCCAGAAGGTCTTTCCCGATACCTCCTTCTACAACGCCGCCGCCCCCGCCCAGTCCTTTTTCGGCTCCAAGATCGACGGCGCCCACCATGTGAGCTTCAGCCCCAAGTTCGGCGCCATGTATCGCCTCAGCGACTCGATCACCTTCGGCGCCACCTACACACCACGCACCTCCCTGCCGTTGGAGCATGGGACCCTGGTCTCCGATCAATCGGCCCTGGGACTGGGCAAGGTGACCTATCGCGATGTCCATCTCGACGGTATCGCCTTGCCGAGCGAGATCGACCTGGGCATGGCACTTCATCCCGGCGCGGACTGGTTATGGTCGTTCAAGCTCGCCTGGCTGAACTGGTCGGACGCCCTGACCGTCACCACCCTCACCGCCTCCCGGCCGGACAACCCGGCGGCAACTCCGTCCTTCAGCATCGCCACGACCCAGGACGGGCGAGATCAATGGGTGGTGGCCGTGGGCGGCGAATATGACTATGACGACGACACCGCCCTGCGCTGGGGTTATAACTACGGGCGCAACCCCATCCCGAAGGAACATACCAACCCCTTGCTTGCCGCCATCAGCGAGCATCATCTGACCGTGGGTTTGAGCCGGCGTATTAACAAGCAATGGAGCGCGGCCGGCGCCCTGGAATTCGCCTACAGCGGCAAGGTCACCTATACCAATCCGGAGCTGCCCTTCGGCCCCAACGCCGCGGCGACGGACAATTATCTCGGTTTGACCCTCATGGCGAGCCGCCGCTGGTAGCTAATTCGTTAATCGCCAGCCTACGCTGCCGCCGGCGCGCAAGGGGATGACGGTTTCCTCGCCGAACGGAAAGGAGGCGGGGATGTCCTGGGCCTCATTGACCAGGGTGATGGTGTCGCCGTTGCGCGGCAGGCCGTAGAAATCCGCGCCGTGAAAACTCGCGAAAGCTTCCAGTTTGTCCAAGGCCCCGGCGGCGGCGAAGGCCTCCGCATACAGTTCCACGGCCGCATGGGCGGTGTAGATGCCGGCACAGCCGCAGGCGCTTTCCTTGGCGGAGCGCGTATGGGGGGCGCTGTCCGTCCCCAGGAAGAATTTCGGATCGCCGCTGACGGCGGCCTTCAGCAGGGCGGCGCGGTCGCCCTCCCGCTTCAATACCGGCAGGCAATAGTGGTGGGGGCGGATGCCGCCCGCCAGCATGTGGTTGCGGTTCATCAACAGATGGTGCGCGGTAATGGTGGCGGCGATACGGTACGGCGCCTCCGTGACGTAATCCACCGCGGCGCGGCTGGTGATATGTTCGAAGACGATGCACAGCGCCGGAAAGCGTTCCACCAGCGGCGCCAGCTGCCGCTCGATGAAGATCTGCTCGCGGTCGAAGATGTCCACGTCCGGCGCGGTGACCTCGCCGTGCACCAACAGCGGCATCCCGATTTCCTGCATGGCCTCCAGGGTGGGATAGGTCTTTTCCAGGGCGGTGACGCCCGCATCGGAGTTGGTGGTGGCGCCGGCGGGATAGAGCTTGACGCCGTGGACGATGCCGCTCTTTTTGGCGCGTTCTATCTCCGCCGCCGGCGTGTTGTCGGTCAGATACAGGGTCATGAGCGGTTCAAAGCGGCTGTTTGCCGGCAGCGCCGCCAGGATGCGCGCTCGATAGGCCTCGGCCAGCGCGGTGGTGGTGACCGGCGGCTTGAGGTTGGGCATGACGATGGCGCGGCCGAATTGGCGGGCGGCATGCTTCACGGTGGTCGCCAAATAGTCGCCGTCGCGCAGGTGCAGGTGCCAATCGTCGGGGCGGGTCAGGGTCAGTCGTTGCATGGGCTTTATCTTAGGCTAAGCAAGCCTCATTATGCCATGACCCATCGTCCGAGACGTTTCTTACATGCCGCCCGCTAGTGACATTCGCAAGCGATCATCGCCGCAACGCGCTGCCGGCGTCTTCCGGCCCGCGTGGTGGTTGCCCGGGGCGCATCTTCAGACCTTGTGGCCGGCCTTGCTGCGTCGCCCGCGCGCCTTGGCGCTGCGCCGCGAGCGCTTCGAACTGCCCGACGGTGATTTCATCGATGTGGATTGGGCCGGGGAGCAAGGCCCCATGGTGGTGGTGATGCACGGCTTGGGCGGCTCCAGCGCGTCACACTATGCGCGCGGCATTCTGGCGGCGTTTGCCGCGCGGGGCTGGCGCGCCGTACTCATGCATTTCCGGGGTTGCAGCGGCGAGCCCAATCGCTTGCCGCGTAGTTATCACGCCGGCGACACCGCGGATCTCCATGCCTTCGTGACGGCGTTGCGGACGCGTGAGCCCCATACCCCGCTGATGGCGGTGGGCTATTCCTTGGGCGGCAATGTATTGCTGAAGTGGCTGGGGGAGCAGGCACAGGCCGCGCCGGTAGAAGCGGCGGTGGCGGTGTCGGTGCCTTTTGACCTGAATGATGCCACGATACGGCTGCAGCAAGGCTTCTCCCGTCTCTATGACCGCCACATATTGCGCGGCCTGCGGGCGGCGCTCATCCAAAAGGCCGCACGCATGCCCTTGCCGTGGGACCATAAGGAAATCGCTGCGATAAACAGCCTGCGGGAATTTGACGATCGCATCACCGCGCCCCTGCACGGTTTCCGCAATGCGGCGGATTATTATGCCCGTGCCACCTGCCGGCCCTTTTTGCAGCACATCGCCGCGCCGACCCTGGTGATCCATGCCGCCGATGACCCCTTCATGTCGCCTACGGTGGTGCCTGGATTGCGGGAACTCTCCAGTGCCACCTGCCTGGAGCTGTCGTCCCACGGCGGTCACGTGGGCTTCGTGGCCGGTGAGCCCTGGGGGCCCCGGTATTGGCTGGAGAGGCGTATCCCCGAGTTTCTCGCGGGCGTAGTGGGTAGCGTGGGTAACCTGGGAAACGCGCAGTCGCGAAGGGCGCAGAGCTTATAACGATGATTATCTTTGCGCCATCCGCGCCTTCGCGTTAAGCACCGAAACTCAACGGCGCCTCGTCCAGCAGCGCCGCCTGCTCGCGCAGCGCCAGGATCTGCTCTTCCCAGTAGCGCGGGGTGTTGAACCAGGTGAAGGCCTGCTTGAAGGCCGGATCCTCCCAGCGCCGCGCCAGCCAGGCGGAATAGTGCAGCATGCGCAGGGTGCGCAGGGCCTCCACCAGATTCAACTCCCGCGGATTGAAATCGTAGAATTCCGAATAGCCGTCCAGGATCTCGGCCAGTTGCGCGGTCATGTCGCCACGCTCGCCGGAGAGCAGCATCCACAGGTCCTGGATTGCCGGCCCCATGAGGCAGTCGTCGAAGTCCACGAAGTGCGGGCCGGCGTCGGTCCACAGGATATTGCCGGGGTGGCAGTCGCCGTGGAGGCGGATATTGCGCACATCCCCGGCGCGCTCATAGCAGGCGCGCACCTGCTTCAACACATCTTCCGCCAGGCTGCGATAGGGGAGTTGCAGTTCCTGGGGGATGAAGCCCTGCTCCAGCACGTAGCGATAGGACGCATCGCCGAAATGTTCGATGGTGAGGGTGTAGCGATGTTGGAAGGGTTCGATGGCGCCCACCGCGTGGATGCGGCCGATGAAGCGCCCCAGCCACAGCAGATTGTCCGGGTTGTCCAGGTCGGGCCAGCGCCCGCCGCGGCGCGGAAACAGCGCGAAGCGAAAACCGGCGTGGTAATGCAGGGTTTCGCCGTCTTCGTCGCGCAGCGGCGCCACCACGGGGATCTCCCGTTCCGCCAGCTCCAGGCTGAAGGCGTGCTCCTCGCGGATCGCCTCGTCGGTCCAGCGGCCCGGCCGGTAGAACTTGGCGACGATGAAGCCACCGTCTTCGAGGCCGATCTGGTAGACCCGGTTTTCATAGCTGTTGAGGGCGTGGAGATGGCCGTCGCAACGCAGGCCGGTGCTCTCCACCGCATCGAGGATGCGGTCGGGGTCCAGTTCTTGATAGACGAGTTGCGGATCGGGCATGGGCGCGTACTGCGTGGTGGCGATATGCCCACTATACAGAATCCGCCACAACTTAAGGATGCCTTGATGAATTCCTATGCCGGGATGCCGGCAATTTTTCCTCTGAAGTCCTTATGTAAGAGCGTTTGGTCTCTGACCTGTATTCAAGCAAGACGCATATCGATAAAATCAACCCAATGAATATCCTACGGCGCCATAGGGAAGTATAAAGAAATGAAACATCGCGCAACGCTGGTGCTTTTTACGATGGCATTGATTGTCGCGGCCAGTGACAATTACGCAGCAATTATTTACGGCAGCGACCTGGTTCAATACATGAAGGCCTATGATAAACAAGCGGATGGTAAGCCGCTTGAGGGCGA
>CAZOTG010000079.1:0-8612 GCA_964582585.1 uncultured Chromatiaceae bacterium
TCAGGCGCCCCCCGGCCGTCAACTCATCCAACAACCCGCGGGTAATCTCCCGGGACTCGCCGCCATCATTGTGATACCGCCATTGGCCGTGGATACACAATTCGAACATGGTCACCATGATATCGTCGAGGCGGATGGTATATTGCTGGGCGAGACGTTGAAAATCGTCGAGGACCAGCGGCCTCCCCAGTTTTTGCTGCTCTTCCTTGACCAAAGCCTCCAAGGCCACATCCCATTTGGGAATCTGTATCGGCCCATTCGACGAAGTATCTTTTGCCATTATCCCCTCCTTCATGAGGATTCATATTCATACGATGCAGTATATCGCAGTGTCTTCGGGCTGTCGTCTCGACAGGACGTGATAGGCTCAGTGTTGTTGCACCTGGTAACCCTTTGCCTTGAGCAACTCCACGATGCCATCCTTGCCGACAAAATGCGCCGCTCCCAGCACGACAAAATAGCTTCCGCCGCGCTTCAGCAGGCGCTCCAGTTTGTCCACCATGGCCACGTTGCGGTCCGCAACCAATACCTGATACATATGCTTGTCGGCATCACCGCCGTTGCGTAATTCCTCATTCATCAAATCGTCAACCTGCTGCGCATTGCCGGTCCGCCAGGCCCGCAGGGTATCCGCCAGAAACTCCGTACCCTTGTCTATATCCTCAAAGGTTTCCTTGAGCATCTGTTCTTGTTCCGTAATGGAGAACCCGTCGAGAAAGTCCAACTGCTGCTGGAAGGTCTCCAGCCCGATGATCGGCTTGTTGTTGTTCGCCAATTTCATGAAGTGGTTGTCTATCCCCAAATCCTCGTTGAAGCCGAAACGTCGCAGCGCCAGGCTGGTCAGGGTCATGGATACGAACCACGGTTTCTGATGCTCCACTATCTGCGCCGAAGTGCCGAATTTCTTCAGCACCTTATCCAGCTCTTTCCAGGTCTGCGGCGTCAGCACCTTGGAAAGGGTTGTACCGTCCCTATACAAAGCCTTGGCGGCCACAATCTGGGTCATCTGAGTGGGATCGAGCGCCATCAGATTCACTTCCACCACCAGGGCCTGCGAGGCCTCATACGCCCGGGTCATCTCCGCCGGCAAGGGGTACATATCCGGTGTACCGAAGTGGATGGATCCCACCAAATAGGCGGTCCCCCGGGGACCCGTCACCTTCCACAGCAAATGATGGCCGGCCATCGCATCGGCGGCACCGGGCTGGGCGTTGGGCGTTTGCGCCGCCGCCTCCGCCGCGGGAACGGCGACCAGCATCGTCAGCGTCAGAAACAGTCCTAAGATTATCCGATTCAACATGGTTTCCCTCCCGCGGCATCGGTCCGAATGACCGATCCGTCCCATTCAATTCCAAGCGTCTCGCTCATGCCTGTGCCATATCCCGCCCCGGTTTGTCTGAGCGCTATCCTACTTGCCGATCAACGGCGATCCCTTTAGCATTGGCGCCCTACACGTAATTCGCGCCGCAACAGAAGCGTTTTGTTCATTCATGGCAAGCACCACATCCCCTACTACCTCGCATAAAGTCGGCTTGGTCAGCCAGGGCTGTACTAAGGCCCTGGTGGACTCGGAACAGATCATCACCCAATTGCGCGCCGAGGGCTACGCCATCAGCCCCAGCTACCGCGACGCCGATCTGGTGGTGGTCAATACCTGCGGTTTCATCGATGCCGCCGTAGAAGAATCCCTGGATGCCATCGGCGAAGCCTTGGCGGAAAACGGCAAGGTGATCGTCACCGGCTGTCTCGGCGCCAAGGGCGACATCGTCAAAGAGACCCACCCCAAGATATTAGCGGTAACCGGGCCCCATGCTTTACAGGAGGTCATGCAGGCGGTGCACCGCCACCTGCCGCCGGCCCACGATCCCTATACCAGCCTGATCCCGCCGCAGGGCATCAAGCTCACCCCTAAACACTACGCCTACCTGAAAATCTCCGAGGGCTGCAATCACCGCTGCCGCTTTTGCATCATCCCCTCGCTGCGCGGCGATCTGGTGAGCCGCCCCATCGGCGAGGTCATGCAGGAGGCGCAAAACCTGGTGAAGGCGGGCGTCAAGGAGCTACTGGTCATCTCCCAGGATACCAGCGCCTACGGCGTGGACCTGCGCTACCGCACGGGCTTTTGGGGCGGCAGGCCCGTCAAGACCCGCTTCACCGACCTGGCACGGGCCCTGGGAGAACTGGGGGTATGGGTACGCCTCCACTACGTCTATCCCTATCCCCATGTGGACGAGGTGATCCCCCTCATGGTGGAGGGCAAAATCCTGCCTTATCTGGACATCCCTTTCCAGCATGCCAGCCCGCGGATCCTCAAGGCCATGCGCCGCCCCGCCGCCGCGGAGGACACCCTGCAGCGTATCCGCCACTGGCGGCGGGAATGTCCGGAGATCAGCCTGCGCAGCACCTTCATCGTCGGTTTCCCCGGCGAGACGGAACAGGACTTCCAGCAGTTATTGGCGTTCCTCGATGAGGCGCAACTGGACCGGGTAGGTTGCTTTCGCTATTCGCCGGTGGCGGGCGCCGCTGCCAACGCCCTGGCCGACCCGGTGGCGGAAGAGATCAAACAGGAACGTCTTGAGCGCTTCATGGCCGCCCAGGCGGCCATCAGCGCCGCCAAGTTACGCAAACGTATCGGCCAGCGCATCACCGTGCTGGTGGATGAAATCAACGACGAAGGCGCCGTCGCCCGCAGCCGCGGGGATGCGCCGGAGATCGACGGGGTGGTTATGATAAAAAACACAGAGAGGCTAAAACCCGGCGAGTTCATCGAGGTGGAGGTCCTGGATACCAACCAGCACGACCTCTATGCCCGCCTGGTACCTTCCTGACCCGCCAGGGAGGGCGCGGTCGCCGCTCCCGACATGACGTAAAATGATTACTTTAACAATAATTCATCGCATATTCGTGTTCATCCGACGCCTTGCGCGACTGTTGCTGCTCGCTATAACGGCGGAACTCGGTGATCAAGGCGGTGAGTTTCGCCTGGGTATGATCGGCGGGATTGTAGACGAAGTGGGCGGCGTGACGGTAAAGCTCGTATCTCCACCATTCGACGGAATGTTTATGATCCATAGGACTCTCCCTAATTGTGGGCGATACCCGCGATTGGGCGAGGCCTATTTAATAATTAATTCATGACAGTTTTATAACAGTCAGGCAATATTTTCGTGAAGGGAGTAATCCATGTCGCGGCCGCTGAACGGGCAGCGGAAACGCAGCCCGACGGCCGCCAATTGCAAGCCCTCGCTATGCTTGTTGCCGCTGCCGTATTTGGGATCGCCCAACACCGGATGGTCGATCATGGCAAGATGGCGACGGATTTGATGTATACGGCCGGTGGCGATAACCACATCCAGCGTCGCCGTATCCGTGGCGAGGTCATAGTTCACGACGCTATAGCGAGTAAGCGCCCGTTTCCCGTCCAGGGGAAGGTCGATCTCGCCTTGCCTTTGGCCCGGCTCACCGCGAACCCGCACCCGGTAACGTTTCGTGATACGGTCGTCGCGAAATAACGCTGACAGCTGTGCCGCCGCTTGGCGGTCATGGGCGACCACCATCAGCCCGGCTGCCTCGCGATCCAGCCGGTGCACGAGAAACACAGGCCGATGGGGTCGACAAAGGAGTTCCGACTGCCGCAACAATGAGCAATGATCGCCGTAATCCGTCCCTTGCGCCAACAAACCTGCCGGTTTGAACCACACGCTGTACCGCCCCCTGTCATCCACACAGCGTACCGGCGGAGGCACAATGGCGAGCATGGCCTGGTCATAATAAAATTCCACACCGTCTCCGGCCGCAAGCGATGTGGTGGCCCTGCGCAGGCGGCGACGCTTACCGCCCTTTTTAGCGAGCCATGCCGCGCCCTTGGCCATGGCGTCCTTCACCCTGGCCTTGGACAGGCCGGTATGCTCTGCGAGGTAGTCGCAAGCATTCCGTGACTCTGCGACGTCAATGGTTTTTTTCAGGGAAAATCGCCGAGCATTCGTCATAACACGCATTCGAAAGCAGCCTCAGGCTTGCACCGCCGCATAGATCACGTTGAAATAGGTGACGACGGTTAGCAGCCGTAATCAGGATTTTTGCAGCAACGCTGAGGAATCATCATGAAGCAATCGGCATTCATCTTCGACGTCACCGTGGACGATTTTGACACAGAAGTCCTGGAAAAATCCCGTCACACGCTGGTGGTGGTGGATTTCTGGGCCGCGTGGTGCGCCCCGTGCCGCGTCTTGATGCCGCTCTTACAACAGCTCGCGGAAGAATATCAGGGCAGATTCCTGCTGGCCAAGGTCAACAGCGACGAACAGCAGGCCCTGGCGGCGCAATGGGGTGTCCGTAGCCTGCCCACTGTCAAGCTTTTCAGGGATGCGCAGGTGGTGGACGAATTTTTGGGGGCGCAACCGGAGCCTGTCATCCGCTCCTTCCTTGAGCGATATCTGCCGCGGGAATCGGATTCATTGCGCGAGGCGGCTCGCGCGGCACTACAGAACGGCGATACCGAGCAAGCTCTGACATTCCTGCAAAAGGCCCTGACGCTGGATCCGGATCGGCTTGCAGTAAAGATGGACCTTGCCACCGCCCTGATGCACAGAGGTGACCTGGACGGCGTAGACAATATTCTCAGGACACTACCTCTCCAGGAACGAGAAGAAGGGGCGGTCAAGGTCCTCGAGGCGCAATTGGGTTTCGCGCGCGCCGCACAGTCCGCGCCGTCCCTTGCCGAGATGCGGCACCGTCTCACGGTTCATGAGGATGATCTGCAGTCCCGTTACGCCCTGGGCGCGTCATGCGCGGTCGAGGGCGACTATGACGAAGCCCTGGCGCAATTTTTCGAGATCATGAAACGTGATCGCCGCTTCAACGACGATATCGGCAGGCGCGGTCTGCTGGCCGTCTTCCAGATAGTGGGCGATGATCATGAACTCGCCCAGAAATACCGCCGCAAGATGGCACCGCTACTCTACTAAGGCCTGTCGGTAGGCGTCACAACTCTCCCGGCCGTAGCACACAAGGTATATTCGCTTCAGCGCATCGCTGTTGTCGAGAAAGGCCCGTGCCTCGCGTACGGCTATCTTGGTGGCCGCCTCCAGGGGATAGCCATACACGCCGCAACTGACGGCGGGGAAGGCGATGGTGGCGGCACCGTTTTCGGCCGCCAGTTTCAGGGATTCCCGGTAACAGGATGCCAATAGTTCGGGTTCGTCGTGACCGCCGCCTCGCCATACCGGCCCCACGGTATGGATGACGTAGCGCGCGGGAAGCCGGTAGCCCTTGGTGATCTTGGCCCGGCCGGTCTCGCAACCACCCAGGGCCCTGCATTCCTCCAGCAATTCCGGCCCCGCGGCGCGATGGATGGCGCCGTCCACCCCGCCGCCGCCTAATAAGGAGGTATTGGCGGCATTGACGATGGCGTCGACCGCAAGCCGGGTAATGTCCCCCTGCACCACCTCTATACGGTCATCCAACATTCACTTCTCCTGTGAAAGCTGACTGGGGGCAACAACGGTCATGACAGACTATCGGCGACCGCAGCGGCATATGACAAGGGAAAATGATATTCGGCGGAGCGAATGAGGTAACAGTACCCGGTGGCAAGCCATACAAACAGGCCGGACTCCGCGGAGTCCGGCCTGTAGGAAATGCCGCTAAGGATACCGGCGCCTGATGCCGGCGCCGACGGTTATCAGTAGTTGATATCCACCGCGACCAACTGCTTTTCGCGATTCTCATAGCTCACCATGATCTGGCCCTGCGCATGGGCGGCGTTGCTCAGCATTTCACGGTTGGCGGAAAAAACAATGGGGGCATTGGTTTCGGCATCGCGAATGGTGAAGGTGCCCGACATCTGGTCTACCTTGGTCACCACACCCACATGCTTGTTGGTGCCGGCCATTTTGCAGGCCCACCCCGTCGCGCTCACCGTCATCAGCAAAATGGAAGCTAAAACCGGAATAATCACTTTTCTCTGCATTGCCGCATCCTCCTGACTGTGACTGGGAAACCCACTATTCGACCGATATTCTAACGGAATGTTGCCGGCAAATTTACCCCATCGCGAATAATTATCTAACCCATTGGCCTCTTGACTGGATCTCGCACATCCCACCTCACTGCCCAAGTCCATGAACCTCGCCGATGTCATAGAGGGAGAACTTCATCAAGCTCCCGTTTTAAAAGGTCATTTCTCTCCAGCTGTGGAGGGTCGGCTACCAAAAGGCGACGATTAACCCACATAAATTTTCTGGAAACCTGCCATTAGATAATACCGATGAGGGCACCGTTCCCGGCAAGGGAACAGGAGTACATCACCCAAGCCCGGCGACCTTCTTAAAGTCTCAACTATCAACGCCGATAAAAAGTAGGCATTCATAACAATTCCACTGATCAAAGCCATGTCCAATCGCCGTAAAATACTCATAATAAACGCCGTTCAGCAACGACGGGTCATCATGGGCGGCATTTTGGTCGCAATCATACTCATCAATTCGCTAGCGATATTTACGCTTTTTTTCAAGCCCCCGCTATTAGAGGTCGTCGAAATAAGCCAAACCCTGGCCTTGGCGGGATTGGAAGTCGTGATCGTGGCCATCATTGGCTACTTCAGCCTCATCTTAAGCCATAAGATCGCCGGACCGGCCTATGCCGTCGTGCGAGACCTGAAAAAACTGGCGGACGGCGATCTGACCGTACGCACCCTTTTACGCAAGGGTGACTTCCATACCGAGGTTGCGGAAGCACTCAACCACGCCAGTCAGACCTTCTGTACCCGAATCAAGACCATCGAAGCCTTGTTGATCACCCTGCAGCAACGGACTACAACCGATGAAGCGACGCGGCAGGCGCTCAATGAAGTGTTGCAGGAGTTGAGATATTTCAATACGGAACCCTCTCCCGTCACCGCCCAGGGTCATGACGCGACTCAAACAGATGATCCTCACGAATCGATGATGATGGCGGGGATCGATAAACCCCGAACCAGCAGGTAAGCCGTATGGAATATCATCGGGGTTATACCTTATTAGAGTTACTCATCGCCCTGACAGTAGTCAGCATCCTGGCGGTCATCGCCGTGCCGATATATTTGAATTATGAACTCCGCGCTAAAATCACTGAGGGGTTCTCCGTGGCCGAACCGGTCAAAGTCATGGTAACGGACTATTACCAAACCATGGGAAACTGGCCTGACTCGAATTCGACCGCCGGCGTCGGGGACCCGACGAGCTTCAGGACGGAATATGTCGACGCCATCACCGTTGCCAAGAGCGGCCCCGGCGCCGCTATCACCATCACTTATCGCATGACCGCGCTGGGCAGCAACAACACCGTCATCCTCACATCGAGCGCTAACGCCGGGCATGCCGTACTGTGGCAATGCACCGGGGGATCCTTGATCGAAAAATACCGCCCTGCCGCCTGCAAATCCTGAGCGCATTCTTGCAGCCTCAGGACGCCGTTACCGGCCGGTTGCCTGCCGGACAAGCCATACCCGTACCGCCCAGACCGCAGTACCCGTCAGGATTCCTGGCGAGATACTGTTGATGATAGGCCTCCGCATAGTAAAACGCCGGAACATCCACAATCTCGGTACTGACAGGGCCATAGCCGGCCTTGGACAATAACTGCTGATAGGCCTTCTTGGTGGCCAATGCCTGGTTCAGCTGCTCGCTGTTATAGGTATAGATCCCGGAACGATATTGGGTGCCGACATCGTTCCCCTGTCGCATGCCTTGAGTCGGATCATGGGACTCCCAGAAAACTTGCAGCAAGCGTCCATAATCGATGAGCGCGGGGTCGTATACCACGCGCACCACTTCGTTATGTCCGGTCATGCCGCTGCATACCTCCTGATAAATGGGATTGGGCGTGTAACCGCCGGCATAGCCCACCGCTGTGGAGTAGACGCCGTCCAACTGCCAGAAACGGCGCTCCGCCCCCCAAAAGCAGCCCATACCGAACATTGCCATGCGCATCTGCGGCGGAAAGGGCGGTTCGAGAGGATGGCCGTTGACAAAGTGTCGGGACGGCACCGCCATCTTGTCACTTCGTCCCGGCAATGCCTCTTGCGGAGTGGGCATCCGGGTTTGCTTGTGTCTTCCGAACATGGTGCGTCCTTGTGAAAATTGCGCGGTTCCAGACCGATTCCCCGGCCAACGCCGTGGCAAACCCGCCGCGCCGGCTAACGACAGTAAACGGCCTCATTAGGTATTATGGCAATAATTCAAGAGAAACGTGACGGATCATGATCCCGCTGCACGATGACAACCCCACCACTCTCAAGCCCCATGTCACCGTCGGCCTGATCGCAGCATGTACCCTGGTTTTCCTCTGGCAGTTGTCCCTGGGCGCCAACGGCGAAGCGACCTTATATGCCTTGGGCATCATTCCAGCGGTGTTATTGGGCAATGCCGGCCTCGACCCGGCGCTGGAACTGGTACCGCCGGCGGCAACGGTTGTGACCTCCATGTTTCTCCACGGCGGCTGGATGCATCTCATCGGCAACATGCTCTATCTGTGGATCTTCGGCAATAATGTGGAAGACGCCATGGGCCATGGCCGCTTTATTCTATTCTATCTGGTATGCGGTGCCGCCGCCGTGTTTGCCTGGAAAGGCG
>CAZOTG010000080.1:0-8415 GCA_964582585.1 uncultured Chromatiaceae bacterium
GGTCGGTGGGTCTGGTGCTGGATGTGCTGAGCGGCGCCCTGCTGGGGCAGCATGCCCTGGGGTATGCGGTGATGGCCTATCTCGCCCTGAAACTTCACCGGCGGATCCGGGTCTTTCCTTTATGGCAGCAGGCCTTGAGCATCATGGTGTTTATTGCACTTCATCAATTATTGGTGCTGTGGGTATTGGGGATCATCGGTCAGTCGCAAGGGACATGGAGTTACTGGTTGCCGACCCTCTCCAGTGCCTTGTTGTGGCCATGGATGTTCGTGGGCATGCGCGGCGTGCGCCGCCGCTTTCGCGTCACTTGATTTCGCAACAGCATCATGGCCGAACGCACCCATCTTAAAGACTACCTCCGCGAGACCCACTTCTTCACCAGCCGGGCGCTAGTGGCCTTGGTGTGCGTGGCGCTGCTGATGGGGGTGGTGGTGGCGCGCCTGGTGTATCTACAGATCATCAGTCACGAACACTTCAGTACCCTCTCAGAGAAAAACCGCGTCAACATCGTGCCGGTGCCGCCGACCCGTGGTCTGATCTACGACCGCAACGGGGTACTGATGGCGCAGAACGTGCCGTCATTCAGTCTGGAGATCATTCCGGAGCAGACCGACAATCTGGATGCCACCCTCACCGGCCTGACCCATCTGATTACGGTGAGCGACGACGATCTGGACAGTTTCCGCAAGCGCCTGCAACAGAAGCATCCCTTCGAATCCATTCCACTGCGCTTTCGTTTGAGCGAGGAGGAGGTGGCGCGCTTCGCCATCAACCGCCATCGTTTCCCCGGCGTCGATATCCAGGCCCGGCTGAGCCGCGATTACCCCTTCGGCAAGACCGCCGCCCATGTCCTGGGTTATGTAGGTCGCATCAATGAAGCCGAATTGAAGGAGCTGGATCCCTCCAATTACAGCGGCACTACCCATGTGGGCAAGATCGGCGTGGAAAAATCCTATGAGAGCGTGCTGCACGGTACAGTGGGTTATCAGCATGAAGAGAGCAACGCCCGTGGCCGGGTGTTGCGGGTATTGCAGCGCATTCCTCCCAAGCCCGGCCGGAATATCTATTTGACCATTGACATGGATTTGCAGCAGGCCGCCGAACAGGCGATGCGGGGCAAGCGCGGCGCGGTGGTGGCTATAAGTCCCAAGACCGGAGAGGTGTTGACCCTGGTGAGTGTGCCGGGCGTGGATCCCAATTTGTTCGTCAACGGCATCAGCACCCGGGATTATCAGACCCTGCAGGATGATCCGGATCAACCCCTGTTCAACCGCGTCTTGTCCGGCCAATATCCTCCGGGCTCCACCATCAAGCCCCTGCTGGCGCTGGCCGGGCTGGAGTTCAAGGAGGTGGCGCCCGACACCAATGTCTTTTGCCAGGGCTGGTATTCCCTGCCCGGCGACACCCATCGCTATCGCGATTGGAAAAGGGGAGGGCACGGCGAAATGAACGTCACCACCGCCATCATCCATTCCTGCGACGTGTATTTTTACCAGCTGGCCCGTACCCTGGGTATCGATCGCATCTACAAATACCTCAGCTATTTCGGTCTGGGCAAGAAGACCGGCATCGATTTGCCGGGGGAGATGCCGGGGCTGCTGCCTTCCCGCGAGTGGAAGCAGGCGACGCGGCAGGAGGTGTGGTTCCCCGGCGAGACTCTGATCACCGGTATCGGTCAGGGATACAATCTGGTGACGCCCTTACAATTGGCGGAGTCCACGGCCATCATCGCCAATCACGGTACCATCGTTCAGCCCCATATCCTGCATGCCACCCAGGCTACCGCCGACGGCGAGCTGCAACTTCAACCGGCCATGACCAAGGGCAAGGTCCCCGTTGCGGCGAAGAGCAACTGGGACACGGTGATCGCGGCCATGTCGGACGTGGTGAATACCCCTGTCGGCACCGCCTACAACGGCGTCGGCAAAGGAGCGACCTATCGCATCGCGGGCAAGACCGGTACGGCGCAGGTGTTCGGCGTCAAGCAGGATGAAAGATACGACTCGGACGAACTCGCGGAACGCCTGCGCGATCACGCCCTGTTCGTCGCCTTTGCGCCGGTGGATGATCCGGAGATCGCCGTGGCGGTGATCGTGGAAAACGGCGGTCACGGCGGCAGCGCGGCGGGACCCGTGGCGCGGGCGGTGATGGACCGTTATTTTGCCGTCAAGCCGGTGTTATGACCATGGCCATTGATTCTCAACAATACCGTTGGTACGAGCGCCGCCGCCATGGCCCCTTGGCGAGGGGGCTGCACGTGGATGTGCCGTTGCTGGTGGGGCTGTTGCTGCTCTCGGCGGTGGGCTTGATCGTTCTGTACAGCGCCAGCGGTCAAAATATGGATGTGATCGTCAGGCAGTTGATCCGTTTGACGGCGGGCTTTGCCGTGCTGCTGGTGTTGGCTCAGATACCACCGCAGCAGGTGGCGCGTTGGACGCCTTGGTTGTACGGCCTGGGATTGTTCTTGTTGTTGGCGGTGTTGCTGATGGGCGAAGTGGGCAAGGGGGCGCAGCGCTGGCTGGATTTCGGCGTGGTGCGCTTCCAGCCTTCCGAGATTATGAAAGTCGCGGTGCCGATGATGGTGGCATGGTATCTGGCGGAAAATCCCCTGCCGCCCAGCCGTCGTGCCTTGGCGGCCGCCACCCTCATGATCGTGATCCCCACCTATTTGATCGCCCGCCAGCCGGACTTGGGTACGGCCCTGCTGGTGGCGAGTTCCGGTATCTTCGTGTTGTTGTTCTCCGGCATCTCCTGGCGCCTGGTCACCACGGTGGTGGGCTGCCTGGGGGCCGCCGCGCCGGTGTTGTGGTATTTTCTACGCGACTATCAGAAACAGCGGGTGCTCACCTTTCTCAATCCCGAGAACGACCCGCTGGGCGCCGGTTACCACATCATTCAATCGAAGATCGCCATCGGCTCGGGTGGTTTATACGGCAAAGGCTGGCTCAACGGTACCCAGGCGCATCTGGATTTCCTGCCGGAGCGTTCCACGGATTTCATCTTCGCGGTATTGGCGGAGGAGTTCGGCTTGATAGGGATATTGTTACTGCTGTTGCTGTATTTCTTCGTGGTGGCGCGCGGCCTCTATATCGGCACCCAGGCACAGAGCAGTTTCAATCGTCTGGTGGCGGGGAGTTTGATCCTGACCTTCTTCGTCTATGTGTTCGTCAACATCGGGATGGTCACCGGCCTGTTACCCGTGGTCGGCCTGCCTTTGCCCCTGATCAGTTACGGCGGGACTTCCCTGGTGACCATGATGGCCGCTTTCGGTATCCTGATGTCGATCCATACCCATCGCAGGCTGTTATCGAGTTAGAAAGTCTATGAAGCATTTGCGGATAACGGCGCTCGTTTCTATGTTGCTGGTGGCCTGTACCAGCGCGCCGACGGTGGCGGAGCTCCCCGAGCAGGGCGATATACAAGCCTTCATCACGGAGATGGTGCAACGTCACCATTTCGACCGCGCCCAACTGGAGGCCTGGTTCAAGCAGGCACGGGTGCGCAGCGATATCATCGATGCCATTTCCCGCCCGGCGGAGAGCAAGCCGTGGTACCAGTATCGCCCCATTTTTCTGCAGAAGTCGCGCATCCAGGGCGGCGTGGCGTTTTGGAACGACAACACCGAGTTGCTGGAAAGGGCGGAAAAGGTCTACGGCGTGCCGCCCCAGATCGTTATCGCCATCCTGGGGGTGGAGACCCGCTACGGACGGCATCAAGGCGGCTACCGGGTGATGGATTCCCTGGTCACCCTGGCCTTCGATTATCCGCCCCGCGCCGCGTTCTTCAAGAGTGAATTGGAACAATATCTGTTGCTGACCCGGGAAGAAGGGATCGACCCGCTGTCCATGACGGGTTCCTACGCCGGCGCCATGGGCCAAACCCAATTCATCTCCAGCAGCTACCGTCATTACGCCATCGACTTCGACGGAGACGGCAAGCGCGATCTGTGGAACGACACCGCGGACGCCGTCGGCAGCATCGCCAACTATTTCAAGATGCATGGTTGGGAGCGTGGCGGCACGGTGGCGGTGCCGGCGTCGGTGGGCGGCGAGCGTTATGCGGCCTTGCTGGAAAAAGGCACCAAGCCGAGCATTCGAATAGCGGAGTTGAAGGGGCGGGGCGTGCAGCCGGAGGCCGCGCTGCCCGACCAGGGCTTGGCCGCGCTAATCGAGCTGGAAAAGAGGGTCGGTTACGAATACTGGCTGGGTTTGCAAAATTTCTATGTCATTACACGTTATAATCATAGCCCCTTATATGCGATGGCGGTCTACCAGTTGAGTGAGGAGATCCGCACCTCGCATGACGAACAGGTGGCGCGCAAGGCGCGCCCGGGACGATAGCTATGTTGACCACACTTATCCGCGATTCAATCGGGCGGCTGCGCAAGGGCTGGCGCCTTTGCTGTGTGGCCTTGTTGTTGCCGGTCCTCTGGGCCTGCAGCGACCTGCCCGCTTCCCGCAACCTCGGTGGTTGGTGGGGCGAGCCCGGGGACGGTCCACCCCCTGCCCCGGTCGACGCCGCACTGGTGCCCGATGCCGTGCCGCGCGTGGAGCCGCGCAGTCCCATGGGCAATCCCACTTATTACGAAGTGGACGGCCAACGTTATTATGTGATGGCCAGCAGCAAGGGTTATGTGGAGCGCGGCATCGCCTCGTGGTACGGGACCAAGTTTCACGGCCGGCTCACTTCCAGCGGCGAACCATACGATATGAACGCCATGACCGCCGCCCATCCCACCCTGCCCATTCCCACCTATGTGGAGGTGACCAATCTGCGCAACGGCCGCAAGGTGATCGTCAAGGTCAACGATCGCGGGCCGTTCCGGCGCAATCGCCTCATCGATCTGTCCTATGTGGCGGCGGTGAAGCTGGGTATCACCGCCGAGGGCACGGGACTGGTGGAGGTGCGGGCCATCGATCCCAGCAAGCCGGACCGCCCTGCCGCGACCAAGGTCGCCGTGGCCAATCATCACGATGCCAACGATCTCTATTTGCAGGTGGGGGCCTTTGCCGATCGCGACAATGCCGAGCGTCTTTCTCGACGGGTGACCTCCGTCAAACCCGGCGCCGATATTCGAATCCTGGCGGGTGCCAGCGATAAACTTCACGGTCCGGTCTACCGGGTACGCGTCGGGCCGCTGCCCAGCGTCCAGGAGGTGGATCGCCTCACGCGTAAACTGAGCGACATCGGCGTCGTCGATTCCCATGTGGTCATAGATTAACCCGGCGGCCGGGGCTGCAAATTGCGGGGAGGCGAGTTAAAATGAAGGGAGGAGCCTGTCCGAGTAATCATGTCGCTACTGCGGCGGCGTTCTTTCGGCCCAGATTTTCGATCGTTCGAGGAGCATAGTGGCACTATGTGACGAGACCGATCGTAAATCTGGCCTCGAAATCCCACTCGCCTCGCTACGCGCAGATTACTCGGACAGGCTCCTGGCCGTCCGACTGTTTTTCTCACCGATTATCTATCTTCAGCGAATGACTGTGGTAATCAAGCAATAAGGGTATCTGCCAGTGAAGTTGATTTTTATGAAAGCGTTTTTCAAGGGAATGCCGCGGGTATTTCTTGCCTTGATCACCGGCCTCGCCGCGTTGCACGCCGTTACCGCCGCTGCCGCCCTCGGCGTGCCGCCGCTGCCCACTATCGAGGCGCGTGCCTATCTTCTGATGGATTTCAACAGTGGCCAAATCCTGGCGGAGTCCAAGGCCGATGAACGCATGGAGCCGGCAAGCCTCACCAAGCTGATGACCTCTTATGTCATCTACAAGGAGATGGAGGGAGGGCGCATCAAGCTCAGCGACATGGTGACCATCAGCGAACGCGCCTGGCGCATGGAAGGCTCGCGCACATTTGTGCCAGTGGGCAAGAAGGTGTCGGTGGAAGACCTGCTCAAGGGCATGATCGTGCAGTCGGGCAACGATGCCACGGTGGCGCTGGCGGAATATGTCGGCGGCAGTGAAGAGGTTTTCGTGTCGATGATGAATCAAGAGGCGAAGCAACTGGGATTGACCGGCACCCATTACATGAACAGCACCGGCCTGCCCGATCCCCAGCACTACACCACGGCGCGCGACTTGGCGGTCTTGACGCGGGCCATGATCCGGGACTTTCCCGATCATTATCAGCTGTACTCCATGCGCACCTTCACCTACAACGATATCACCCAGCACAACCGCAACAAGCTGCTGTGGCGCGACAAGAGCGTGGACGGGGTCAAGACCGGCCATACCGAGTCGGCGGGTTATTGTCTGGTGGCCTCGGCGCTGCAGGACGATATGCGCCTAATCTCGGTGGCATTGGGCACCGCCAGCGAAGACGCGCGGGCCGACGAGAGCGATAAGCTGCTGCGCTACGGATTTCGTTTTTATGAGACCCATCGCCTTTACGGCGCCGGCGAGGCCCTGTCAACGGTGCGCATCTGGAAGGGCGAGACGGAAAGTCTGCCCTTGGGCCTGCAGAAGGAGTTGTACATCACCATCCCTCGCGGGGAGTACGATAAGCTCGATGCCAAGATCAATGTTCAACAACCTATCATCGCGCCGGCGACCAAGGGGACGCTTTACGGCAGCTTGAACATCAGCCTCGACGGGCAGACCGTGGTGGCGAAGCCCCTGGTGGCGTTGAAGAATGTAGCGGAGGGCGGCATGCTGCAGCAGGTGATGGATGACATCAAACTGTGGTTTGAATAGCTCCCGGTAGCGTTCATGGCGACCGTGTATCTCAATGGTAAATTCCTGCCCGTGGAGCAGGCCTGCGTGTCGGTGATGGACCGGGGATTCATCTTCGGTGACGGCGTGTATGAGGTGATTCCCGTTTATGGCGGCCGCCTGTTCCGGCTCGAGCAACACCTGGAACGCCTGGTGCGCAGTTTGGAGGCGGTCCGCTTGGACAATCCGCTTGCCACGGAGGAGTGGCGGCAGTGTCTGCAGGAATTGGTGACGCGCAACGGCGACGGCGACCAGTCGTTGTACCTGCAGATCACCCGGGGCGCCGCGCCGCGGGATCATGCCTTTCCCAAGGATGTGTCGCCCACGGTGTATGCCGCCACCAGCCCCTTGAAACCCATGGCGGCGGAGGTGGCGGAGCAGGGCGTGTCCGCCATCACCTTGGAGGATATCCGCTGGCAGCGTTGCGACATCAAGGCCATCACTCTGTTGGCCAATATCCTGATGCGTCAGCAGGCCGTGGAGCAAGGCGCGGCCGAAGCGCTGTTGGTGCGGGACGGTCTGGTCAATGAGGGCGCGGCGAGCAATTTGTTCATGGTCAAGGACGGGGAACTGCTAACGCCGCCCAAGGGTCCCTTCCTGCTGCCGGGCATCACCCGCGATCTGGTCCTGGAATTGGCGGCGGCCGAAGGCATCCCCCACCGTGAGGCCGCGATCTCCCCGGCGGATTTGCAGGTCGCCGAGGAGGTGTGGCTCACCAGTTCCACCCGTGAGATCCTGCCGGTCACCCGTCTCGATCAACGCCCGGTGGGGGATGGCAAGCCCGGCCCAATGTGGCGGCGGATGATGAGCTTGTATCAGGATTACAAGCAGGGCGTGCGCGAACGGGGCGAAGCCCCGGCGGCTTGATGACCGTAGCGAGTTACCCCATGTCAGCCTCCGACGAATCGCCGTTGCAGTTTCCCTGCAACTTTCCCATCAAGGCCATGGGCAAGGCCGAGGAGGGCTTCGATGCCCTGGTGGTGAGCATCGTGCGGCGCCACGCCCCGGATATCGGCGAGGGAGCGGTGGCGGCCCGCGCCAGTGCCGGTGGGAAATACCTGTCGGTGACGGTCTCCATAGAGGCTCGCAGCCGGGAGCAACTGGATGCCATCTACCGCGATCTGGTGGCCTGCGAGCAGGTGTTGTACGCGCTATGAACACCGGGCCGGGGCGGCTGCTGATCCGGAAATTGGGTCGTCGGGATTATGTGGATGTCTGGCGGGCCATGCAGGCCTATACCGAGGGCCGCGATGCCGAAAGCGGCGACGAGTTGTGGCTGGTGGAGCATCCGCCGGTGTTTACCCTAGGACTCAACGGCAAACCCGAGCATCTACTCGAACCCGGCGATATCCCGGTGGTGCAGGTGGACCGCGGCGGCCAGGTGACCTATCACGGACCCGGGCAGATCGTAGCCTACACCTTGCTGGATCTGCGCCGCCTGGGGCTGGGCCCGAGGCAATTGGTGATGGCGTTGGAGCAAGGCATCATCGAACTGTTGGCCGAGCACGGCATCGCCGCCACTGCCCGCCGCGAGGCGCCGGGGGTCTATGTGGCGGACGCCAAGCTCGCCGCCCTGGGACTGCGGGTCCGGCGCGGATGCTGTTATCATGGCCTCAGTCTCAATGTGGCGATGGATCTGGAACCCTTCTCCCGCATCAATCCCTGCGGATATCCCGGTTTAAAGGTGACTCAGCTGAGCGACCTGACG
>CAZOTG010000081.1:0-8393 GCA_964582585.1 uncultured Chromatiaceae bacterium
CTATGGGTTTGATATCAGGATAGAGGGAAAAAATGATTTTTCCGGCCGCGTCCCTTGAGAGTAATCCTGGAATCCATCTTAACCGGAAATGGCGCGGGACGACACCGTCCCGCGCCCGCTCTCAATCATTGCTCGCCCGAGCGGCCCGCTTGCGCTCGTGTTCCAGCAACTGCTTTTTGCGCAAGCGGATGTAATTGGGCGTCACCTCCACCAGTTCGTCGTCGTCAATGAACTCCAGGGCCTGCTCCAGGCTGAGGCGGATAGGCGGCGTCAGCAGGATGTTCTCGTCGGAGCCGGCGGCGCGGATGTTGGTGAGTTGCTTGGCCTTGAGTGGGTTGACCACCAGGTCGTTGTCGCGGGCGTGGATACCCACGATCATGCCCTCGTAGATCTCCTCGCCCGGGCCGATGAACAGCCGGCCCCGCTCCTGGAGGTTGAACAGGGCGTAGCCCAGGGCCTTGCCCATGCCGTTGGCGATGAGCACGCCGTTGATGCGTTGGCCGTAATTGCCCCTCTTCATGGGCCCGTAGTGATCGAAGACGTTGTACATCAGGCCCGTTCCCTGGGTAGCGGTGAGAAACTCGGTGCGAAAGCCGATGAGGCCGCGGGAGGGGATGATGAAATCCAGACGCACCCGACCCTTGCCGTCGGGCATCATATTCTGCAAATCGCCGCCGCGGGCGCCGAGCTTTTCCATCACCGTGCCCTGGTGCTGCTCTTCCACGTCCACGGTGAGCTGCTCGTAGGGCTCGTGCTTCTCGCCGTCCACCTCCTTGATGATCACCTCGGGGCGGGACACCCCCAATTCATAACCTTCGCGGCGCATGTTCTCGATCAATATCCCCAGGTGCAGTTCGCCGCGGCCGGAGACTCGGAATTTGTCGGGATCCTCGGTATCCGTCACCCGCAGGGCCACGTTGTGCAACAGCTCCCGCTGCAGACGCTCGCGGATCTGGCGTGAGGTGACATATTTGCCGTCGCGACCGGCGAAGGGCGAGGTGTTGACCTGAAAGGTCATGCTCACGGTGGGCTCATCCACCATCAGCGGCGGCAGGGCCTCCACCGCCCTGGGGTCGCACAGGGTGTCGGAGATGTTCAGCTCTTCGATGCCGGTGAAGGCGACGATATCCCCCGCCTGGGCCTCGGGCACCTCGATCCGCTCCAGCCCGAGAAATCCCAATATTTGCAGCATCCGGCCGTTGCGCTTCTTACCTTCGCGATCCACGATCACCACCGGGGAATTGGCCTTGATCCGGCCGCGGGTGATGCGGCCGATGCCGATCACGCCCACATAGCTGTTGTAATCCAGCTGTGAGACCTGCATCTGGAAAGGACCTTCCACATCGACTTGCGGCGGCGGTACATGTTTGACGATGGCCTCGAACAGCGGCGTCATGTCGCCGTCACGCACCTCCGGATCGAGGCCGGCATAACCCTGCAGGGCTGAGGTATAGATCACCGGGAAATCCAGTTGTTCTTCGGTGGCGCCGAGGCGATCGAACAAATCGAAGGTCTGGTCCAACACCCAGTTGGCCCTGGCGCCGGGGCGGTCGATCTTGTTGATCACCACGATGGGCTTAAGACCGCGGGCGAAGGCCTTTTGGGTGACGAAGCGGGTCTGGGGCATGGGACCGTCCACCGCGTCCACCAGCAGCAAGACAGAATCCACCATGGACAGCACCCGCTCCACCTCGCCGCCGAAGTCGGCGTGACCGGGGGTGTCCACGATATTGATGCGGTAGTCCCGCCAGCTCACCGCGGTGTTCTTGGCCAGAATGGTGATGCCGCGCTCTTTCTCCAGGACATTGGAATCCATCACCCGTTCTTGGGTGGGGCCGCGGGAGGCCAGGGTGCCGGATTGCTGAAGGAGCTTGTCCACCAGCGTGGTCTTGCCGTGATCGACGTGAGCGATGATGGCGATATTGCGTAGGTCTTGTACCACAGTCGTTTCCAGGGGATGCAAAAGGTGCGGCATTATACAGGAAACCGCTGCAACCGGTCGTATGGGCGGGTTTACAGCAGCCCGCCCCCCAGTAACCGGCCCACCAGGAAGGTCACCAGGCCCGCGCCGGCGCCGATCAGCACCATGCGCAACCCACTCCACCAAGCGTCCTTGCCGGTAAACAGGCTTAAGGTCGCCCCCACCAGGAACAAGGCGACGGCGGTCACTGCCGCCACCAAGACCATGACCGAGCTACCGTTGCCGGATAGAAAGGGCAGGAGGGGCACCACACCGCCGATGGCGAAGGAGAGAAACGACGACCCTGCCGCCCCCCACGGCGAGCCCAGGTCGGCGGGATTGAGCCCCAGCTCCTCCCGGGCCAGAGTGTCCAGGGCCTGCTCCTTGTCCTTCATGAGCTCCGCCGCGATCTCGTCGGCCTGCTCCTTGGTGAGGCCGCGGGCATGATAGATGAGGGCCAGCTCCTCTTGTTCCTCAAGGGGATATTCTTCCAGTTCCTCCCGTTCCAGGGCGATTTGGTACTCAAACAGCTCCCGCTGGGAGCGCATGGACACATATTCCCCCGCCGCCATGGAAAAGGCGCCGGCCAGCAGTCCGGCGATGCCGGACAGGTAGACCACATGCAGGTCCGAGGTGGCCCCCGCCACCCCCATGATCAGGGCGGCATTGGACACCAGGCCGTCGTTGACCCCGAACACTGCGGCGCGCACGTTGCCGCCCGCTTCCACGCTCTTGTGGCGGCCTCCCACCTCGGCCACGGAGGTGGGCATGGGGTGGCCGCCGTGCACCGGCATGCCCTGGTACACCGACATGCCGCGCACCTTCATGGCGATGAGGATGGGGCGTAGCGAACGGGGTCCGAAGGCCCGGATCAGCTGCGCCACCAGGCGGGCGCGCAGGCTGGGGTGGAATGCCGGTAGCTCGCCGCCGTCCTTTTCCAGCTCCTTTTCCCAAATACGGGCCTGGGATTCCGCTGCATCGGCCAGTTCCGCGAACAGGGTGCTCTTGCGGGGATCGGGTTCCGCCTGGGTCACTACCCGGTACAGCCAGGCCGATTGTTTTTCTTCAAACCAATTTTTAATGGACATGAAAGACTTATATGTTGCTTACATCTGATGTAGACGGGCAGGAGGAACAGCCTCGGTCAGCGCCCAGCGCGGCCAGGCGCTGAAGCTCAAGCCCTGCGACTGACCGGCGCGTAGCCGCTGACAGCCGGCATAGGCGATCATGGCGCCGTTGTCAGTGCAAAACGCCGGGCGGGGGAAATAGACCGCTATCCCCTCCGCGATCATGGCCTGGAGCCGCTCCCGCAGGCGATAGTTGGCGCTGACCCCGCCGGCCACCACCAAACGCTGAAGCCCGGACTGGGCAAGGGCGCGGCGACACTTGATCGCCAGGGTCTCCACCACCGCCTCCTCGAAGGCGCGGGCGATGTCGGCGCGGGTCTGTGGGTCGGCCCCCTGCTCCTTCAAGGTGGTAAGGGCGAAGGTCTTGAGGCCGCTGAAGCTGAAATCCAGGCCAGGGCGGTTGATCATAGGGCGCGGGAAGTGGAAGCGAGCAGGATTCCCCTGCTCTGCGAACCGCGCCAGGGCCGGACCGCCGGGATAGCCCAGCCCCAGCAGCTTGGCGGTCTTGTCGAAGGCCTCGCCCGCGGCATCGTCCAGGGTGTCGCCCAACAGGGTATATCGCCCCACCCCGTCCACCCGAACCAGCTGGGTATGGCCACCGGACACCAGCAAGGCCACGAAGGGAAAGTCCGGGGGATCGGCCTCCAGCATGGGGGCCAACAAGTGCCCCTCCATGTGGTGCACCGCCACCGCCGGCACCCCCAGGGCCCAGGCCAAAGCCCGCCCCAAGGCGGCTCCCACCAGCAGGGCGCCGATCAAGCCGGGACCGGCGGTATAGGCCACGCCGTCGATATCGCCGCGGCGCAAGCCGGCCTGGTTCAGCATCTGCTTCAGCAGGGGCAAGGTCTTGCGCACATGATCGCGGGAGGCCAATTCCGGTACCACCCCGCCATAATCCTGGTGTACGCTTATCTGACTATAAAGACCATGGGCCACAAGACCACGCTGACTGTCATAGACCGCCACACCGGTCTCATCGCAGGAGGTTTCCAGACCGATTATCCGCATTTGTCTAGCCCCCGAGATAGCGGGGATGCGTTCAGTATAATAATGTATAAGATATGCTTAACCATGCCGTAAAAATCCTAAACTTGGGGTCTTTTACCATCCTGCGGCGGCGAGTGGCAAGCCAGGGGGATCAAACTATCCAATACAACGAAGAAAACGCCTAGCACATGATACAGGTACGTGGTCTCACAAAGACATTCCCAACAGACCCAAGGCGGTGGATGGATCCGATCTCTCCGTACTTCAAGGGGAATACTCGCGGCCTGCTGGGCCCTAATGGCGCCGGCAGCAAAAATGGTCCGGCAACCCTAAACGATAAGCCTACCGAAGGCGGCCACCGTATTAACACGAGGATTTAGCATGCTCGCCGACACCTGGTACCTGTTTAATAAATATATGAAGATCACCATCCGCATGCCCATGTGGACCTTATTCACCTTGGTGCAACCCTTGATCTGGCTGGTGATCTTCGGGCAACTATTCAAAAACATTACCCAACTGCCTGGCTTTCCCACGGGCACCTACATGGATTTCTTCGTCCCCGGCGTGTTGATCATGACTGTGTTGTTCGGCTCTTCATGGAGCGGCGTCAGCTTGTTGCGCGAGATCCAATCCGGCACGGTAGATAAAATGCTGGTATCGCCGGTATCGCGCGTCGCCGTGGTATTGAGCCGCGTGTTGCACTCCACCGCCCAAGTGGTAGTACAGGTACTGATCATGTTGATGGTGGCTTGGGCCTTGGGCGCACACCTCAATCTCAACCCTCTCTATTTCGGGCTGAGCATGTTGGTTGTCGTATTGCTGGGGCTGTGCTTCGCCGCTGTCTCCAATGGCTTCGCCATCGCCTTACAAAGAGAAGAACCGCTGGTGATCATCGGAAATTTGATGACCTTGCCATTGATGTTCTTTTCCACCGCCCTGGTACCCACGAACTTCATGCCGGACTGGATCAAATATGTCGCAACCATCAATCCCATCAATTATGCCGTGGAAGCGGTGCGCGACGTATTGGTGGGAACCCCAAATCTTTCCGCCTATGGCATGGCGGTCTTGATTTTAAGCATATTCACCGGCGCCGCTGTATGGTGGGCCGTGGCCGCCTTTAATGCCTTACGCGACTGATTCTCAGCTTTATAAATATAAATGCAAATAAAGGGGCCTGAGGGCCCCTTTATTATTTCTGTTACTGCGACTCGTATGGGTCGACAAGCTGCTGATCCCCGGCACTAGAACGCCTATTAAAAATTCAACGCAAGGCCGGCCGTAATGCCGTATTTATGATAATCACCCAGCGAAGGGCTTTGGATGCCTACCGCTGTGCTCACATTCTCGGTACTCAAAATGAAACCGGTAGGTAGATTGGAATTATTGCGCTGATAATTATAGTTACAGTAGAGCCTCAGCTTCTCGTTCACATTGTAGTTCAGCCCAAGGGATAGCGAGTGAAACTTATTGATGCGTTTCTCGGTAAACCTGGTAACCGAATCGGGAT
The DNA here is from genome assembly GCA_964582585.1 of uncultured Chromatiaceae bacterium. Lineage (GTDB taxonomy): Bacteria > Pseudomonadota > Gammaproteobacteria > DRLM01 > DRLM01 > JARRQJ01. The sequence continues at coordinate 5,588 of CAZOTG010000081.1, forward strand.
TCGTATACTGGCTGTAGGTAAATCCATAGCCGCCATTCACCGTTAATTTCTGAGAAACCGTCTTCGACAATTGCAAGTTGATTCCATTGCTGGAGAAGGCGAAGTCATTGCCTATGGTCAGTATATTATCGTTATTCACGAACGTATAGACTCCCGTCCACGACCAACCACTGGAACTCCCCTGATTCAGCAAAAAGCCGATAGAGTAGCTATTGGCATCAAATATCGGGGAAGTCGAGGACCTAAAGGTACGGTAAGTCGCATTGATACGCCACGCACTTGGTGCCGAGCCCCTCTGTTCTTCCGACGCCAAAAACGGCAACAACGCCCTCATCTTAAAGCGCTTCAAGCTCTCCGCATAGATACTATTGGATCGGTTGTAGTGCTGCTCATTCAAGACGCCATCGGACTCACTATAACTGTAATTGGCCGACAAATCCAAGCCCCGCCATACCCCGTTAATAAAAGGACTGATTTGCGTCTGTAAAAAATCAAACTGCTGTTTATGGTAAATGCTGTACGAGGGACTAAACCTCAGTCCCCAATATATTCTTCTGCCGCTAATCTTGCGCTGATAAGAGATGGTACAGCTCGTATCAGAACGGACTTCCTGGGTAGGATTAGTGGGGCTCAGGTTACTGTTACTGTCGAAGTTCAGAGCGTATCCCGCATTGAAGGTAAACCCACCTATCCTCTTCATCAACGCTGCCAAACGTTTCTTTGCCGTGTCAGAGAGGCCTGGAACTCCGCTGATTGCCACAGCTCGATATTCAGTGACCGCCTGCTCTTCATGGCCTGTCTGCTCATGTATGGCAGCCAAGCTCAGACGAGCCAAGACATGGCCCGGGACAATTCGGAGCACTTCCTGATACTCTGCAGCCGCCTCGTCTAATTTTTCAGTTCTCGCATAGATTAATGCCAAGAAGAAGTGCGCGACATAATTGTCATTGTTCTTGCTAAGAATCGCTCTGAACTGCTGCTTCGCTTCTTCAAGCCGTCCCTCGTTATAGGCCTTCTTGGCCTTCACCATATCCAATTGGTCCTCTAACCTTTCTCTCTGTTTTGGATCTTTTTCCAGGCCAAGGGCGATACCATAGGCCTTTAGCGCTTTGTCAGGCTCGTTCGACTCGTCATATAAACCACCTAATATGGCCTGTGCCCGCGCATCGTTGGCATCCAGACGAACGACGTTCTCAAACGCTTCTATCGCCTCATCATGACGCCGCAACTGCATATACAAAAGACCTAGATTTAACCATGTCTGTCGATCATCGGGATTTTTCTCAAGCAGGGAGCGGAACACGGCTATACGATCGTCATCTGAAATTTGCCCTATCTGCCCCTGCCCCACTGCAGAGCGGATGGTATCCAATAACTGTTTCGCCTGCTGTACCTCGAGGCTATCCCCACCCTTAGCTGCGACTGCTCCCAGTTCGCGTGCCGCTTCTTGCAACTTCCCTTGTTCCAGATACAGCGCACCCAAACGAACTCTTATCCCAATGTCGGCCGGATTATCACGGCTGAGCGAAAGCAGCATTTCCTCGGCACTCGATAACTTACCAAGGTCGTGATATATCGTCGCTAAATTAAAACGCGCCGCGGGATTGTGCGGGTCCAAGGCAAGCGCCTTCTCATATTCACGTTGGGCATCCGCCATCTTACCTTTCGCCATAAATTGTGCACCGCGGTCGAGCGCCAACTTGCCCTCGACTATGGAATAAATCGGAGATTCTCTCGGGAATAATTTCAACGCCTGCTCATATTGCGTCACGCTCTGTTGTAGATCACCTTTTTTCTCGAAAAGATCGCCAAGATACCTATGCGCCAAGCCATTGTTTGGCTGAAGCGCCAAAGCCTTTTCCAGTGCTGACTGTGACTGGTCGATACGACCCATAAGAGTCAGGGTCACGCCCATGTCAAGAAGCGTTGGCACATCATTCGGATAATCTTCCAAGACACTGGAAAACGCCTGCAAGGCTTGCTCATATTCCCCCTTCTCGCCATATTGTTTGCCCGTCAATATCCGGGAACGTTTTTCGGACTCTTTCGCATCCGGGGTATTCGGCGCCATCTCCATCACCTTGCGGTATTCCGCTATCGCCTTATCATTCAATTTGGCGCCCTCGTAGGTCTTCGCCAATATAAATTGCAATTTGACATTGTCAGGTGCCAGCTTGGCACTACGCTCGATATACTCTATCCCCTTCGGCACCTGATTTAGACGAAGATAGATAGTCCCTGCGTGAAAGAAGGCCTCAGCATTCGACTTGTCCTGCTTTAGAACTGTTTCGAATACCTGCAAGGCCTTCTCTAACTCCTTTTGCTGCAAAAGTTTCCGGCCATTCGCCATCAGCGCCTCGACGCTACTCGCCGATGGCGCCATCTCCTGAGCGATGCTAAGGGATGCAGCGAAAAGAGCCAGCAATAATATAACTATCTTGTTTAGCTTTTTTATCACAGGTATGTCGTCATATTAATCGACCATTTCACCATTGCCGGTAACCATCACTAAAAGTAGACAGTCGCCTTGAGTAAGGCCTTCCAGCCGTCAAAATCCAGCCTCAAATCTCGATACTCTCCGCCACCCTCCACTTTATACTTAACGTTTTGCGAGGGGTCTTGTATTATCGGTATTTCTAAGAAAAGGTTGTCATTGTCGGAAAAATCAGTGGTCAGCTGGCCATCTCCCAGCCTTAGCGCCTTCAAACCAAATCCATAACCCGCCTCAATACCCAAGGATAGCCAATCATTGATGAACCATTCACCGCCTCCTGATCCCTGCAGGAGCAGCAACCCTGTCGCTTTG
>CAZOTG010000082.1:0-4887 GCA_964582585.1 uncultured Chromatiaceae bacterium
CTCGACCTTGCTGAGGTCCACGGTCTTCTGCCCGACGTGGTCCAGCAGGCGTCCGGGGGTGGCCACCAGGATGTCCACGCCGCGGCGCAACTTGTCGATCTGGGGATTGATGCCCACCCCGCCGAACACCACCGTGGATTTCAGGGGCAGGTATTTGCCGTAGGTCTTCACGCTCTCGGCCACCTGGGCCGCCAGTTCGCGGGTAGGGGTGAGAATCAAGGCGCGCAGGCTGTGTTTGGCTTGCGGCGCGGCGCTCAGACGTTGCAACAAAGGCAAGGTAAAACCCGCGGTCTTGCCGGTGCCGGTCTGGGCGCCGGCAAGCATGTCGCGGCCCTCCAGAATGGGCGGAATGGCCTGCGACTGCACGGGGGTAGGTTGGGTATAGCCCTGCTCCGCGACCGCGCGCAGCAGTTCGGCACTCAGGCCGAGTTTGGAAAACGACATTTATGAATACTCCTAAGACCGGCTGCCCGGAGCAGTACTCGGGGAAGGCCCAGACGGTTTGATTATTGGTAAGGCGGGAATAAACCGGGAAGGGATACGACCGCATGGGTACAGACCTCTCGCACCCCATGTTCAGCGTCTGCATGGTAGCACATGATAAACTGCGCGGCCATGTTAGTTCTAAACGCTCTCTCCCTATATCGGGGCCCAAGGCCGTTATTTAAAGGGGCAAGCTTCACTATCTTCCCCGGCCACAAGGTGGGACTCACCGGCGCCAACGGCAGCGGCAAGTCCAGCCTGTTCGCCCTGATCCGCGGCGAACTCAAGCAGGACGCCGGCGTATTCAGCCTGCCGCCCGGCTGGATCATCGCCCATGTCGCCCAGGAGACTCCGGCGGTGGACACCCCCGCCATCGACTATGTCATGGCCGGCGATGAGGAACTGGCGCGGCTCCAGCTTGAACTGAAACAGGCCGAGGCCGCCCACGACGGCGCGCGCATGGCCGCCCTGCACGCCCGCCTCGAGGCCATAGACGGCTACACCGCCCGCAGCCGCGCCGCGCGACTCATGCACGGCCTGGGCTTCAGCGCCGCGCAGGAAATCGCGCCGCTGCGCAGCTTCTCCGGCGGCTGGCGCATGCGCCTCAACCTGGGACGCGCCTTGATGTGCCGCTCCGACCTGCTCCTGCTGGACGAGCCCACCAACCACCTCGACCTGGACGCGGTACTGTGGCTGGAAGATTGGCTGCGCGCCTACCCCGGCACCTTGCTGCTCATCTCCCACGACCGGGATTTTCTCGACAGCGTAGCGGGCCATATCCTGCATATTGCCAATCAGGAATTGAAACTCTACAGCGGCAACTACTCCGCCTTCGAACGCCGCCGCGCCGAACAACTGGCGGGCCAGCAATCCGCCTACGAAAAACAGCAGCGCGAGATTGCCCACATGCGCCGCTTCGTAGACCGCTTCCGCGCCCAGGCCACCAAGGCCCGCCAGGCGCAAAGCCGGCTCAAGGCCCTGGAGCGCCTGGAGCTCATCGCCCCGGCCCATGTGGATTCACCCTTTACCTTCGACTTCCGCGTCCCGGAGCAATTACCCAATCCCCTGCTGCGCCTGGAAGACATCGCGACGGGTTATGGCGGGCGCGCCGTGATCAGCGGCGTAAACCGCGATCTCGTCCCCGGCGAGCGCCTGGGCCTGCTGGGCCCCAACGGCGCCGGCAAGTCCACCCTGATCAAACTGCTGGCCGGCGAACTCTTGCCCCTGGCGGGGAAACGCAGCGAAGCCGCCGGCCTGCGCATCGGCTATTTCGCCCAGCACCAACTGGAACAGCTACGCCCCCAGGACAGCCCGCTGCAACACCTGCTGCGCCTAGACCCCAAGGCCGGCGAACAAGGCCTGCGCGATTTTCTCGGCAGATTCGGTTTTATGGGCGATGACGTCTTCGCCCCGGTGGCCCCTTTCTCCGGCGGGGAAAAGGCGCGCCTGGTATTGGCGCTATTGGTGTATCAAAGACCGAATCTGCTGCTTCTGGACGAGCCCACCAACCACCTCGACCTGGAGATGCGACATGCCCTGGACATGGCGCTGCAGGAATACCAGGGGGCCCTGGTACTGGTCTCCCACGACCGCCATCTGCTGCGCACCGTATGTGACGCGTTTCTGCTGGTGAGCGACGGCCGCGCCGCGCCCTTCGACGGCGACCTGGAAGACTATCGCCGCTGGATAACCCAGCGCGACACCAAGGTCGAAAAAGACGAGCGCGCCGGCGGCGAACGCAGCGCCGAGGCGCGCAAGGCCAAGCGCCGCGACGAGGCGGACCGCCGCCAGCGCCTGCGCCCCCTCAAATCCGCGGTGGAACGCTGGGAAACGACTATCAGCCAATTGGAATCGCGACGGGACGCACTGCAACAGCAACTGGCCGACCCAGCGCTTTACCTGGAACAAAACAAGGAAAGGCTGCGCGCACTGTTGGATGATCAGGCCCTGGTTGTGAAAGACTTGGTGGCGGCGGAAGGGCAATGGCTAAAGGCCAGCGAGGCCCTGGAAGCGACTGAACGGGAATCATGACGGCACGGATCGCGACATGGAAAACATCGGCGTACTGTTCCTCCTCATCACCCTGACGTTCCTGGTCTGGTTCTGGGCCGACAGCCTGCGCGCGCGGGAACAGGCCCTGCGCGCCTGCGCCAAGGCCTGCAAACAGATCGACGCACAACTATTGGACCAGACCGTCGCCCTGCGGCGCATCCGAATTGCCCGCAACCGCAACGGCCGCGCCGTCTGGCTACGCACCTACCGCTTCGAATACACCTTCGATGGCGCCCAACGGCTGCGCGGCAGCGCAGTGCTCCGCGGCCGTACGCTGGAAAGCCTGGCCATGGACACCCCGCAAGGGACCATGTATCTCCACTAGGATCGTTGATTTCCGCATGTTTAACGGCCCATCCTTCCAAGGCAGCCGTCCAGATATACCCTGTCAAACACACCCTCCCCTCGCCGCAGACGTTACTCGCCACACTGTAAGCCATGGAAAGATCGGGATTTTTATCACAGAATTTTTCGTTTTGCGGGCTGGTTCACAGTTTCCCGAAAGGTATTGCGATTTGATAGAGCTTCAAGACGAAAGCCCAAAAAGAAGAAAGGTCAACAGAAGCTTCGTTCACAATCCCAATCAGCATTCACACCGATTTGCCCACGCAGGACAGCCAGGTTGCCACGGAGCACAGGCAACCTGGCCTGCCCTCGAATCGGCAGTGAAAGCGCGACAATCCAGCCATCAAACCACGCCATGTATCTTGAACACGCTCTGATTTTATCTATTTAGGCTTGCCATAGCCCGCGGGAATGCCTTGTTTCCACGTATCCATGTGGCGACTTTCTTCGACCCAACCATAACCAGGGATAGGTTTCGAGCCATGGCTGAACGTACTGGTCGTCTGCATAGCGGCGGAACCGGTGTCGTACTTGGACATGAATTGATCGTAAATCCAACGGTAGGTTTTTTCCATGCCGTCGCGCAACCGGGTGTCAGGCTCCCATCCCAGGTAGTCCAGGATTTTCGTATTGTCGCTGTTACGTCCAGCGACGCCTCGTGGCGCGTCGAGCTTATAAGTGCGATTGAGTTTGATGCCGGCGATGTCTTCTGCAATATCGACGAGCTGGTTAATCGATACCAACTCACTTGATCCAAGATTGATCGGCTCCAGGATGTCAGAGTGTATAATGCGATTGATTCCGTTTACACAATCATCGACATACATAAAAGACCGGGTTTGCGTACCGTCACCCCAGATTTCAATCTCGTGTTTACCCGAGATGACGGCGGCGATTACCTTGCGGCAAATTGCGGCAGGCGCTTTTTCCCGCCCGCCTTCCCACGTCCCCTCAGGCCCATAAACGTTGTGAAACCGCGCGACACGGGTATGCAGCCCGAAATCCTCGCGAAAGTGGCGGCACATGCGCTCCGAGAAAAGCTTTTCCCAGCCGTATCCATCCTCGGGCAAGGCCGGATATGCGTCTACTTCCTTGAGCGCGGTTACATGTGGATCTTTTTGTTTATCAGCACTGTAAACACAAGCGGATGACGAATAGAAAAACTTTGCCACGCCCGCTTCCTGGGCGGCCAGGAGCATATGAGTGTTCGTCATCACGCTCAACATGCACAATGCTTTATTGTTCTCGATGAACCCCATCCCTCCCATATCCGCCGCAAGTTGGTACACCTCGTCGGCCCCTTTGCACAACTTTCGGCAAACAGTGAAGTCCCGACAATCTCCTTCAAGCGGCCCGGCATGGTTTTCCACATCGTCAAACACCTGGTACCATTCATCCACGGGCTTTATATCCGCCGCCTTGATCCGGCTCACACCCATTTGACGAAAATAGTTGACCAGGTGCCCACCAATAAAGCCACCAGCTCCGGTTATTACCACACATAGGTTCTTGTTCATACAAAACTCTCCAAGCTGCGCCAGCATGCTCGACGGCATGGCAGCGGGCTATCACACCGACATCAAAATCCACAAACGTGGTGAACTTTTCCGCGACTCTCGTTGCATCTCTCTGAAATTCATTTAACGGCCGATGCCAGAAAAAGATAATTAATCGGCATCGAGCCAGGCTTACGCGTTCTAATCAGGCCTCAAAGCCGTATGTCGAAGCAAATAACAGACCGAATTCTATAGCATATCCGCTTCATAATAAAATACTAATCCACAGTATTTAGCCCGCATTTCCGTTCATAATTTGCCGGACAACTAACTCATCGTGCGTGGAAGGAAAGCTCGGATACGTGCTTTATCGACGGATACGGCGCACATGGCGAAAAAAGTGCCAGGAATGGCGAGCGACATGACAGCAAAAATAGATCGCGCCCTGAATTACGTTCGTCGTCATCAGCCTGGCATTCAAGAACGACGTCTTGATGCGGGCCTGGGACAG
>CAZOTG010000082.1:4897-6279 GCA_964582585.1 uncultured Chromatiaceae bacterium
CAGCACGCCAAAATAGAAGTCCTTTATTTCCGCAAGCGCATACTCCTTGCGCTCGTTTATATTAGGCCTTTTTTCCGGATATTTATAGGCAATAACATCGTAGGCAACCAGAAGATCAAATCCTGCCTTCGCGGCCCGGCGCGAAAACTCCGGATCACCGGATTGCTGGTAGCGGGAGTCGTAATTTCCAATCGCCCTTATTATCTTCACAGGAACCAATAGCCCCCGCCCCCAAAGAACATCGGAATGCTCACAATAACCAGGTGGAAACTCGCTCCGCAGTCTGTCTCGATTAAGCCGCCGGCCCTTTGCTGTCCACCAGTTAATACGCCTCCCCCCAAACTCGATAACCTCTTTGTTATCCAGAAATGAGTTCAAGGCGTGAATTAGTGCATTAGGGTGCTGACGGGATACGGCAACCAAGGATTCGACAAAATTATTATCAAAAACGAGATCGTCATTAACCACCAAGATGTAATCATCGTCGCGACACATCTTCAAGACGGCATCAACGCCGACGTGCATCGACCCTGTCCAATACAGGTTTCCACCCTCCCGTATTAATTTTACTTCGGGAAAACGTTCTCTGATCGCAGTCGCTGTGCCGTCGGTTGAACCATCGTCTACAACAATGATTTTCAAGTCACGCCAAGTTTGCGCCTGCAACATTTCGAGGCATTTGACTGTAAATTCGCACCGGTTAAACACCGCTATAACAACCCAAACGGTCATCTTGCCCCTCTGCCGTGAAAATCCGTGTCTCGTATACTTTCCAATAGCAACTGACCGTCCATACTTTCCAATCCAGGTAACCGCGCGATGCAGACCGACGGCATCCAGCCATGGCCATTAAAGAAACTACATAACAACCCGGATATTTCAAACTCACGCGCAGGTGCGGGCCTGCGCCTTTTCCTATCGGAAAAAACGCCCCTCTCCTTGCGGCTGACACGCCCAAGAGCATCGGAAGAATAAAAGCCCTTTTTCCAAAAGTCCACGATTATTCGCCTCGCCTCTCGGCCGGATAGGCGCGACATCTTGCCGAAGTGCGCCACTCACGCCTGAGCTTCCCTTTTCTTGTCGTCCGTTGCTTTCCCATGCTTTAGCCAATGCTGGCCCTGAGGGCGAGCAGATGTATGTGATTGGTCATCAGGCAGTAGGGAAGTAATCTATCTTGCAATTCTCGGCGCACCCCTTCAGCCATTCCAGGTAGGCTTGGCGATCTGCGTCGGCAAGGCGAGGCATGGGCGGAATTCGTGACGATATGGGACAAGAATATAAAGAGTATTAGCTTATCCGTATTTTTTGGATACACCAATCAAGATATTGGACCGGAGGCAGCTCAATCTAACCCTTATTCTTTCTTTAATTTGAGCCTGGCC
>CAZOTG010000082.1:6379-8388 GCA_964582585.1 uncultured Chromatiaceae bacterium
TGGACCGGAGGCAGCTCAATCTAACCCTTATTCTTTCTTTAATTTGAGCCTGGCCTCTTTACCTGAATAATATGTGTCGCCCAAGGCGGGACATTTCTCCAGAAAGCATGAAAGCCCGGCGAAAAGCTGCCGAGCTGGAATCCCTCTTTAGCACCGAGAATCGAGAGGCTCATTTTTGAGAAAAGGCTGATGTGTCCGTTTCGCGGAGATGCGTACCACCAATTTAACCGCTGACGAGGGCCAAGATTCCCATCCGATAAAAGTGTACTGAAAAGCACAATTCCATCCTGCGCCAGAAGTAATGATAAGTTAGATATGAGTTGCTTTGCATCCGGAACGTGTTCAAATACCTCAAACGCAGTTATGAGATCGAATTTATCCAAATTCTCAAGACGCATATCTCGATCGACAAAGGGATCATAGGAAGTGGACTGCCACCCTGATTCACGCAGCGTATCGCAAAGCAACCCTCTGCCGCCACCGTAGTCAAGGTGCCGAATTCCTAAGCCCTTATCGCCAAACATTTTGAGCAGGGTATTCGCATTCGCGCGCGGGCGCACCTCAACGTAATCCGGATCGACTTGCCCATATTCACTGTTATAGATCTTTTTTTCAAAGTCCTCCAGTTGCCATTGCGAGAACTCGGGAGCAAGGCAGAATCCGCAATGCTCACATAGATAGTAATAGACGGGAATTAAGGAAAGCGGCAGATATTTTCCACGAAGCTCCTCACAGGACTTATTAAAGTCGACCACGTCGAGGGGATGACATGCTCCCTCGCAGATTGGACATGTTACTTGCATATAGGGCTCATATCTTAAGGTTCCGGCGACAAGTGAAGCTGATTGTAATTTGTCTTAGACCCTACTTCTACTTTCTGAAATTAACAAGAACTGTAATCTGAATTTGATTATAAACGATAAGTGGATCCTGCCGGATAACGGCCTCAACAGATTGCGTCATGTCGATGTCAAGTTTATGACGACTGCACCGGGCCCTCGTTAGGCACGCGTATTGTAGGGTGCGCAGGCCAGCCCGTAGTGAAACAGCGTAAGCGCGTGAAATACCGAGGCTTGTGCCTTGTTCCGTTCCGCCGGGGCCGAATTTGGATCAAGAAGGCGCTCGAGGCGAGGCCGGTTGACGTAATCCCAAAGCGGGCTAGACGATTGATCGAAAACCCGTTGCCGTAGCTCCGGCAAGTATCGTTCCAGCCACAATGCACGTTGATTGTAGTACGCATAGGCGGCTTGCGCCGGCTTGACGTGATGGAGCAGATCCCGGATCAGTTGAGCGGCATTGCCTTTGCATCGCCGGTAATATTGCCGAAGCAACATGGCACGCAGGGCCTGCGGTTTTTGTGGGTACCAGGCTCGCTGAAACGGGAACTGTTGCATTTCGTGATTCAGATATCCAAGTAAAGCATAATGTACGTGATCTGCGTAACGGCACAACAGCGGCACGTGGAACGCCGTTGTTGTAAAAGCCCGGGTGCAATACGGTGAGAAAACATCGCGATATGAAGTAATCTGACGAAAATTGTTGCCGGCCCAGCGGCGCAGTCGCTCTTCCAGGTAGAACAACGTTTCCAACTCTGTGTTGGCAAATCCGTCGTCTCGCATTTGATCGACGAACTGATCGAGGTATTGGTTTACCAGGACCTCCGCTTCAGGGCGAAGCAGTTCCTCATGGCAGATTCTCGCGGCGCGCCGCAAGGCTCGTCTTGCTCCTGTATGTCCTGGCGGAAATACATAATACAACGGCTCATTTTCTTGAAAGAAGGTGACCCGCGCGGTCTCTCCGCCAGCGCCGTACAAATGAACGCAACGAGTCGGCACACCGACATTGTCTCGAAGGGCATTGGCAACGTGAGCCAGAGTTACCATCCCATCAGTCTGACGCACCAGGCGCCACGTGGCAGCTTCCCATTCAGCATCGGTTGCTGACTCATGCACTTGTCGTACTCGAAACGGTAGCTGGAAACGCTCGGCGAATTGGCGACCGATCTCAAG
>CAZOTG010000083.1:0-8216 GCA_964582585.1 uncultured Chromatiaceae bacterium
GCTGCCGTCCCAGTTATTGCGCATGATGTTTCTATTACAGTGCGTCGAAAGGCGATATTTTTAATATAGAGGCTATATGGGACATGAGATCGGCGAAAGAAACGTTCCTTCACCCTTAGGGAGAAGAACAGGATGAGGGGATAAAATCAATCATTTATTCCCCTCACCCTAACCCTCTCCCTAAGGGAGAGGGAACGAAGACAGATCAGTCTTGATGCCAGGTTAACGGAGTGCTTAAACGCCCAGCCACGCCGCCAATGGCCGGCGCCGCACCCACCAGCGCCGCGCGTCCCCCGCCGTCACGTGAAACGCCGCACCGTCCGCCGGATAGATGCTGAGCGCGGCGAGACGGCGTTGCTTGAGCGCGGCGAACAGCGGCGCCAGCCAGTAGTCATGGAGGCTCTCGAGGATTTCCCGCCATCCTTCCACGTTGCCGAACTGCACTTTTTCGCGCAGCCCCTCCAATACCGCCAGATGATGTCCGGGCGCGCCCTCCTGCAACCAAGCATTGGCGTCTTCCGGCAGCGTCGCGCAGGCCGCGCCCGCCAGCGACGCCAGAGCCGTCGTCAGGGCATCATTGCCCCACACCTGTGACCAGCCGCCCCGTGGCACATGCGGCAAACGCCCGCCGCCCCAGAACCACAGGCTGTTGACGGGCAGCAAGCCCTGCGCCTCGCGGTCGCGGTTCACGGCGCTGGCGTGCAACACCATCTGTACCTCGTTCATGACGCTGCGCCAGCGCCCTTCGGCCGGACCCTGGGGCATATGATGGAGGATATCCTGACCTACCACCTCAGGCAGCGCATCGCTGCGAATCTGCGGATCATGGTCCAGGCACAAGTACCACCGCCGGGCATTCACCGTCTGCAAGGTCCAATCCTCATCGCTGAAGTGCCGGTTGAGTTCCGCTGCGAGTTGCGCGCATTCTTCATCGGCTATATTCAAGGCCGTGTTGCCCAGCATCACGATACGATCGCGATCGGCACGCAGGTGCACGGGGTCGGCGCGCAGCCACCAATGTTCGCCGGCATCCCCGGCATCCAGTTGCCGCGTCACCGCGGCGACGGGCAAGTCGCGATCGGCGGCGGTAGTCACATCGAACAAGGCGAACAAGGTCCGCTCCAAGGTGCGCCCGCTTACACTCTCGCGCCGGGCGCGGGACAACAGCCCTTCCAGGGCCGGCAAGGCCAGGCCCTGCCAGGCCGCGGGCAATTGCTTGATCGCCGCCGGCCCGAACAGGCCGGGGATCACCACACTGAGGCGGCGCCCTTCGCCTGCCATCAGTTGCCGTCCGCGGACGGGGGCTGCACCACAATATGCAATCCGTCTTCACCGTCGCTCGCCTGACAGGGTGCGCAGACCCAATAGCCCGCCACCGCCGCCAGGCGATCGCCGACATAGATCAAGGGCAGCATCTCCCGCTCCCAAGGCGGGACACCGGCCTCCTGCAATAACTTTTTCAGCGGACGAGTGGCGGCCCGCGGCCCGGGCTGGCATTCTTCGCCGCCCTGGCGGTAGCGTACCGTCACCGGCTGCTGCCGGCACAATGCCGTCTTCACTCCTTCGCCCCGCACCGGCACGGCACTGAGCGTGGTACCGTCGGGCAGGCGCAGCGCTCGATCGATATCCCATGGCATTACCAGCGCACTGTCCGGTGGCGGTTGCGGCCTCGAGGCATAGAGGCGATCGCGATAACGCCGCACGGTCACGCCTTCCCATTGGACTTCGGGTCGGCGGTCCGGCGCGGCGTGCAGTACGTCCTGCTGCAGTTGGGCGAGACGCATCGTATCGGGCAATTTGAATCCCAGACCCTTCAACCAATAGCGCAGCGTGTTGCGTTGTCGCGCCGCATTCAGCGCCGACAAGGCGGCGATGCTAAGGCTATGATCTTCCAGTCGGCAATGCTGCAGATCCTCGGCGGCCAGGTCATCCAACAACTGCGCCGCCTCCGCCTGATGAATCGCGCTGCGCGATAGCACCCGCGCCAACGCCGGCCAGCGCTCACGCAACAAGGGCATCACCGACTCACGCAGATAATTGCGGTCGAAGCCGGTATCGACATTGCTGGGATCGTCGATCCACTGCAGCCGCTGTTGCCGCGCGTAATCTCGGAGCTCGGCGCGGGAAAAAGACAACAAAGGCCGGGCATGGATGCCGGCGGCGAACGCGGCCACTGCCGGCATGGCCGCGAGACCGTGGGGACCGCCGCCACGCAACAGCTGCAACAACAGTGTCTCCGCCTGATCGTCTTGATGATGGGCGGTAAGCAGACAGTCGCCGTCGGTCATCAATGCGGCGATGGCGCGGTAGCGGGCATGGCGCGCCGCCGCCTCGGGACTCTCTCCCGTCTCGGGCCGGGCATCGATACGCAACAGGGTGAAGGGGATCGCCAGTTCATGGCACACCGCCGCGCAATGTTGCGCCCAGGCGGCGGAAGCGGATTGCAGGCCATGATCCACATGCACGGCATGAAAGGCCGGCAGCCGGCCGTCGTTTTTCAATTGCGCGGCAGCATGCAGCAAGACATGGGAATCGCAACCGCCGCTGTAGGCCAGCCACCACCGCGTCACCGGCGGCAAACCCGCCAAGATCGCGGCCAAGGTTTCTGGGGAGAAAGACGGTTGGCGGCGCCGGGCATCCACCAGGACGTCAACCTGAAAGATGAGATCCCCCTCTCCCCTCGGGAGAGGGCCGGGGTGAGGGAGGAGAAAAAAACAAATTGACGATTATCATATCCCCTCACCCTAACCCTCTCCCGGAGGGAGAGGGTACTAAGACGATCATTCAAGACACATTAATTGCCGTGTAGCTTTACTGCCGGCGTTCGGTGAAATGTCCGAACTGCATGAGACGTTCGTAGCGTTTCTCCACCAGGGCATCGGCGTCGAGACTCTCCACTTCTTCGAGGGTCTCCAGCAGCACCTGCTTCAAGCGTTGCGCCATATCGTCCACATCGCGATGGGCACCACCCAGAGGTTCGTCGATGACCTTGTCCACCAGACTCAACTTCTGCAAGCGCTCCGAAGTGATGCCCATCACCTCCGCGGCGTCGGCGGCCTTGCTGGCGCTCTTCCACAAGATGGAGGCGCAGCCTTCCGGCGAGATCACCGAGTAGGTGCTGTATTGCAGCATCAATATCCGGTCGCCGACGCCGATGGCCAGCGCCCCGCCGGAACCGCCCTCGCCGATCACGGTACAGATGATGGGCACCTTCAGGGCCGACATCACGAACAGGTTGCGGGCGATGGCCTCGCTCTGTCCGCGCTCCTCGGCATCGATACCCGGATAGGCGCCGGGGGTGTCGATAAATGTCAGGATCGGCATCTTGAACCGTTCCGCAGTCTGCATCAGGCGCATCGCCTTGCGATAACCTTCCGGGCGCGGCATACCAAAATTACGTCGCACCTTTTCCTTGGTGTCGCGCCCCTTCTGCTGCCCGATCACCATTACCGGCCGTCCCTCCAGTCGTGCCACGCCGCTGACGATGGCGGGATCGTCGCCGAAGGCACGGTCGCCGTGCAGTTCTTCAAACTGAGTGAAGATGCGTTCGATATAATCCAGGGTATAGGGCCGTTCCGGATGACGGGCCAATTGCGCAATCTGCCAGGAACTCAGCTTGGCGAAGATGGATTCGGTGAGCGTCCTGCTCTTGGTCTCCAGCCGCGTGATCTCTTCGGAGATGTTGATCTCGTTGTCATTGCTGACATAGCGGAGCTCTTGGATCTTGGCCTCGAGCTCGGCGATGGGTTGTTCAAAATCGAGAAAGCTATGTTTCATAAAAACTCGTGGATTGATAAAGCCGTTAGCCTAAAGTCTTGAGCCAAAAGCTTCAAGCACCAACTCTAAACCCTAAACTCGAAACTGTTAATAGACGACCCGTACCCGATCCGGCCCCGCCAGTTCCCTGAGGCGATGCAACAATACCTCACTGGGCCGCACCCGCCACTCCGAACCCAGCACCAGCTTGGCCTGGGCGGCATCGCCCTGATAGTCGAGACAGACTTGGCAACGCCCTTCGCGGAACGGCTCCAGTACCTGCGCCAGGGAGCGCGAAAATCCGTTACCCGCCTTAGTCGCATCGACGTCGATCTCCACGCGGCGCGCATATTGCTCCCGCGCCTGATCGATATCGAAGATCTGTTCGGCGCTCATCTTGAAGCCGCCGGAATACTCGTCCACGCTCACCGTACCCTCCACCACCAGCAGTTTGTCCTTCACAATCAAGTTGCGATACTTGTTATAAGCTTCTGAAAAAACAGCAAGTTCAATGCGGCCGCTTTGGTCATCCAGCACCACGAAGGCGATACGGTCGCCGCGCCGGCTGTTGCGGGCCCGCACCGCCACCACCAGGCCCGCCACGATCACGCTCTGGTCCCGCTCCGGCTTGAGATCGGCGATGCGCAGCTTGACGAAGTTGGCCAGCTCCTCGCGGTATTGTTCGATGGGGTGGCCGGTGAGATACAGGCCCAGGGTCTCCTTCTCACCGTCCAGGCGCTCGCGATCACTCCACTCCGGAGCCGTCACGTAACGCGCGGCGGTCGAGGCATGATCCACCGCTGCGGCAACCGCCAGATTGCCGAACAGGTCATTCTGGCCTGCCGCGGCATCGCGGCCGTGCTGCTCCGCCAATTGCAGGGCCGCACCCAGCGACGCCATCAGGGAGGCGCGGTTGGGGCCCTGATGATCCAGGGCCCCACAGCGGATCAAGGCCTCCAAGACACGGCGGTTCAGCTTGCGTTGATCGACACGCCGACAGAAATCGAACAAATCCTCATAGGGGCCGTTCTCCTCGCGCTCCGCCACCAGACTATCGGTAGCCGCTGTCCCCACGCCCTTGACGGCACCCAACCCGTAACAAATGGTGTTGTCGTCTTCCACGGTGAAAGTGGTGTAGCAGCGATTGACGTCCGGCGGCTGGATCTTCAAACCCATATGCCGCGCCTCGTCGATAAAGGTCACCACCTTGTCGGTGTGATGCATGTCCGCCGACAACACCGCCGCCATGAAGGCCGCGGGATAATGGGTCTTCAGCCAGGCGGTCTGGTAGGACACCAGGGCATAAGCCGCGGAATGGGATTTGTTGAAACCGTAGCCGGCGAACTTTTCCATCAAATCGAAGATGTGGGTGGCGGTCTTCTCCGCCACGCCGCGGGCGGTGGCGCCGCCGACGAAGATCTCGCGCTGCTTGGCCATCTCCTCCGGTTTCTTCTTGCCCATGGCGCGGCGCAACAGATCGGCGCCGCCCAGGGTGTAACCGGCCAATTCCTGCGCGATCTGCATCACCTGTTCCTGATAGAGAATCACGCCGTAGGTGGGCTTGAGGATGACTTCCAGGGCCGGGTGGGGATATTCCACCATGATGCGGCCGTGTTTGCGGTTGATGAAGTCGTCCACCATGCCCGACTGCAAGGGACCGGGACGGAACAACGCCACCAGCGCCACGATGTCCTCGAAGCAGTCCGGTTGCAGGCGCTTGATGAGGTCCTTCATGCCCTGGGATTCCAATTGGAACACCGCGGTGGTGGTGCAGCGCTTCAACAGCGCGAAGCTCGGCGCATCGTCCAGGGGGATGCGGGTGATGTCGAGCAATTCCTCGCCCCGTTCCCGGCGCTGGCCATTGATGATCTTCACCGCCCAATCGATGATGGTAAGGGTGCGCAGCCCCAGGAAGTCGAACTTCACCAGTCCCACCGCCTCCACGTCGTCCTTGTCGAACTGGGTCACGGTGCCGCCGCCGGATTCGCAGAACAGCGGCGTGAAATCCGTGAGCGCCGACGGTGCGATCACCACGCCGCCGGCGTGCTTACCGGCGTTGCGCGCCAGGCCCTCCAGCTTGCGCGCCAGGTCGATGAGATCGCGTACCTCGTCTTCTTTTTCGTAACGCTGGCGCAACTGTTCTTCCTGCTCCAGGGCCTTGTCCAGGGTAATGCCCAGTTCGAAGGGGATGAGCTTGGCGATCTGATCCACGAAGCCATAGGGATGGCCCAACACCCGGCCCACGTCGCGCACCACCGCCTTGGCCGCCATGGAACCGTAGGTGATGATCTGCGATACCCGCTCACGGCCGTAGCGCTGCACCACGTAGTCGATGACGCGGTCGCGGCCTTCCATGCAGAAGTCCACGTCGAAGTCGGGCATGGACACCCGCTCCGGATTCAGGAATCGCTCGAAGAGAAGATCGTAACGTATTGGATCTAAGTCGGTAATATCCAAAGCATAGGCCACCAGCGAACCGGCCCCGGAGCCGCGCCCCGGCCCTACCGGCACGTCGTTGTGCTTGGCCCACTGGATGAAGTCGGCGACGATCAGGAAATAACCCGGGAAGCCCATCTTGGTGATCACGTCCAGCTCGATCTCAAGGCGCTGGTCATATTCCCTGCGCTTTTCGGCCAAGTCCGGTGACGCCGGATCGAACAATACCTTCAGGCGCCGCTCCAAACCGTCGCGCGCCTGCTGGCGAAAGTAGTCGTCGGTGGTCATGCCCTTCGGGATGGGAAACTCCGGCAACACCGCCTCACCCAGCTTCAGCTCCAGGTTGCAGCGCTTGGCGATCTCCACGGAATTCTCCAAGGCCTCCGGGATATCGGCGAACAGCTCCGCCATCTCCTGGGGCGTGCGCAGATACTGCCATTCCGAAAAATTGCGCGGGCGGCGCGGATCGCCCAGGGCGCGTCCTTCATGGATGCACACCCGCGCCTCGTGCGCCTCGAAGTCCTCGCGCTGCAAGAAATGCACGTCATTGGTGGCCACCACCGCCACGCCCTCGGCGGCGGCCAGGCTTACCGCGGCGTGAAGATATTCCTCGTCCTGGGGACGGCCGGTGCGCTGCAGCTCCAGGTAATAACGATCGGGGAACAGGGTCATCCAATCCGCCAGCGCCGCCTCGGCAGCGGCGCGATTACCCGCCAGCAGGGCCTGACCCACCTCCCCGCCTTTGCCTCCGGACAGGGCGATCAGGCCGGCACTGGCCCCCTGCAGCCACTCCTTATGGATCGTCGGGATACCCCGTTCCTGTCCTTCGATATAACTGCGGGAGATGAGCCGGGTCAGATTCAGGTAACCCTCGTGGTTCTGGCACAGCAACACCAGGCGGCTGGGCTGATGGTGGTCGGCCTCGTTGTGTACCCACAGGTCCACGCCGATGAGGGGTTTCACCCCCGCCGCCATGGCGGCCTTGTAGAACTTCACCATGGCGAACAGATTGCCCTGGTCGGTCACCGCCACCGCCGGCATCCCCGCCGCCGCACAGGCATCCACCAGCGACCTGACGCGCACGATGCCGTTGGCCAGGGAGTATTCGCTATGGACGCGGAGATGAATAAAGCCGGGAGTCATGTCGGGTATTCTAGCCCAGCCATCACTCCCCGGCGACGGGTTGACAAGCGAGCATTAACAAAAGGGCACGGAGCGCATAGAGATGTTATTTATGAGAACTGTTCAATAAGCATTTGAAGTTACAACATTGCACGATATTCCAACACCTGCACGGAAACACTTTCTCTCACAACAAGCGCCGCACCGGTCCGAAACTGCGGCGGTGCACCGGCGATACACCCAGCTCCTCCAAAGCCGCCACGTGGTCCTTAGTGGGATAGCCTTTGTGCCTGGCAAAGCCGTAACCGGGATAGTGAATATCCAGGACCAGCAATTCGCGGTCACGCGCAACCTTGGCGAGGATCGAGGCCGCCGAGATGGCAGGCACGGTCTGGTCCCCTTTTACGATGGCCTCGGCACGGCAGGGTAACGATGGCGGACAGCGGTTGCCGTCCACCAGCGCCAGATCCGGCATGGGGTTCAAGGCCGCGACGGCGCGGCGCATGGCGAGCAGACTGGCATGCAGGATATTGAGGGTATCGATCTCCTCCACCTCGGCGCGCGCCACCGCCCAGGCCAGAGCCTTCTCCATGATCTCCTCTTCCAGGGCCTCGCGTTGCCGCTCCATCAGCTTCTTGGAGTCTGCCAGTCCAATAATGGGCCGCGCGGGATCAAGGATCACCGCCGCCGCCACCACCGGCCCCGCCAACGGCCCGCGGCCCGCTTCATCGACACCGGCGGTCAATATTGTAGTGGTGGTGTGGAGTGTCATGACCGCTATAGGCTAGCGGCTTGCTCTCGACGATGCCAGCGAAAAATGACGGCGGGCGATTGATATCGCCGACTCGTGCTTGACCTGCGCCGCAAAGCGTTCCAATCTGTCCACCATGCGCCGATGCCTT
>CAZOTG010000084.1:0-8215 GCA_964582585.1 uncultured Chromatiaceae bacterium
CTTACGGTCGGGAAAAGGTTCACTATGAAGCCCCGCCAGCAACTCAGGTGCCTGACGAAATGGTGAGGTTCATCGACTGGTACAACCAGACCAGCCCCTTGAATGGGGATAAGAAGATACCCGGGATTGCCCGAGCAGGGATTGCCCATCTCTGGTTCGAAGTGGTTCACCCTTTCGATGATGGGAATGGTCGAGTCGGTAGGGCGATTGCTGACCATGCGCTTTCGCAGTCCCTCGGCTATCCAACCACGGCTTGTCTTGCCACGGCAATAGAGGGAGACAAAAAATCTTATTATCTGCAACTGGAGAAAGCGAGCCGTGGAGGACTGGACGTCAATGCCTGGCTTGATTACTTTGCCGATAAGGTCATCAAGGCACAGGAAATAGCCAGGGAAGAAGTGGATTTTGTACTAGCCAAGACACGTTTCTACGAAACCTATGGTGACCAGCTGAATGACCGGCAGGCCAGGATGGTATTGCGAGTGTTCGCTGAAGGTCGCAAGGGCTTTGAAGGCGGAATAACGACCAAGAAATATGAAGCTATCACCAAGTGCCCTAATCGAACGGCCAGCCGTGATCTTTCTGACCTGGTTGCCAAGGGGATCATCATCCCGCTACCAGGGGGAGGAAGAACAACGCGATATGAGCTGACGACCATAAAACCGGTTGTGCAAGGTCTGATGAAGCAATGATTTTCTTCGGGAATTGGGATTTTTGATGATGATCGGCAACACAACTGAACATGGTATTACTGCCTGCTCCAACAACTAAGCAATTGATACAATATTTTAAAAACGGCTCGTTTACTATCGAGTGGGAGTAGGTTGCTTAGTAAGTCATTGCTTGATCAGCAGGATATATGTTCGTTGAGCATATAAGTTACATGATCAACGAGTCGGCGAACCTTGAATGTCAATATGCCTTGGCTGAGCTTGGTCGGGTACTTCTCATTTCCGATGGTACTTTCGATGGTATCGAGGGGAGGGCGCGCACCAAAATCTGGGAAGCGATCGCTCCCCATTCTCAATTTCTGCTACGTCTTTCATAGGCTGGTCATCACGAGGCGCGGGATCGCACAAGTGGGTTTCTGGCGGGTTTTGCCTGGAAGGTGAACCGGCACCACCTGCCCGCGCGGCTGGATGATGACCTCCAGCCCCAAGGTGCGCAGCGCCTTCAGAACCTTGCCGATCTCGGCCGTCTCCTTGCCCGCTCGAACTCCGACAGGAAGCGCGTGCTCAGGTTACCGAGCCTTGAGATCGTTGCCAGCGTAAGGTGCTGTGCTTGCGATGGGCGCGCGCCAGTCGGCCGAGATCCTCGGCGGTCAGGAGCGTTCCGTAAGCGATGTCATCCCGTGCCACGGTTGCGCCCTCAAAAAAGATACCGTGCGGCAAAAAATAGCACCTTGATCCACTGACGGTAAGAAAAAGCTATCGTACGTGATAAATACATACGTGACGCCTATGAATTTTTCATAAATATCACGCTTATTGAAAAAATAGGGCAGCTACACTTGGCATTTGTGAGGGGCTGGTTACACTGTAACCGGCAGCATGTCAGGTGCCTCCGTTCCCGTTCTGTTGTTCGGTACCCCAGGTGATCGCAGTATTGCCTCGTTTTACGATGCGTCTATTTCCACCATTACGCGGTCCAATCCATTGAATATGGCGGACTAATCGATGGGGCAATAGGGCAGAGGGGTAGGGGTTCAAATGGTGGGTGGCCGTGATTTTCGCCACGCCTCGCACGAGATTCGCTCCGTACGACAACCTGACCCATCGTCGCCCCGCTACCTATACGACCATTTGGAAGCGCTTGTAACAGGTTCTATTATAGGTGTTACTTATTGGTCATTTAGGAGATGGTCATGACCATCAAATTTTCAGAGGATCTGGTTCCTCTGACCGACCTGAAGGTAAATCCTGGTTGCGTGGTGAAGCATGTCATCAAGAAAAACCGGCTTGTGTTGCTCACCAGTCGGGGACGGAGCGTCGCCGTGATCCAGTCGGTCGCTGATTACGAAAAGACCGTCAACCCGTTTTGCACGAATTCATCCATCTGCCATTTCAGGTAGTGTGCTGGCGTGATTCCCAGCGGGTGAGGGCCGTCCGTATTTGGAAGTGGAAGGAGGATGCACGATAGTGCCAACGGCATCAGATAACCTGAACGTCTCCTTTTCGGCATCTACACGGCCTTGGCATGCCCAGCATCAGGAGACGGTGTTCAGCGAACTCGGCGCCGGTGCCACCGGTCTAGATACGGACGAGGCCGCGCGGCGCATGGAACGGTACGGTCCGAACCGCTTGCCGGAGGCCCCACCACGCGGACCGCTCGTGCGCCTGCTGGCGCAATTCCACAACCTGCTTATCTACGTGCTGCTGGGTGCGGGACTCGTCGCCGGGGCGATGGGTCATTGGGTGGACACCATCGTTATTCTCGGCGTGGTGCTGATCAATGCAGTGATCGGTTTCGTGCAGGAAGGTAAGGCGGAAGACGCGCTGCGCGCCATCCGTAACATGCTTTCGTCGCAGGCAATGGTGTTGCGCAATGGGCGCCACGTGTCCTTGCCGGCGGAACAGTTGGTGCCGGGCGATGTGGTGTTGCTGCAATCGGGTGACAAGGTGCCGGCGGATCTGCGACTGTTTCGGGCGAAGGGCCTGCAGATCCAGGAGGCGGTGCTCACCGGTGAATCGGTGGCGGTGGAAAAAGGTACCGCTGCGGTGAGTCAAGACGCGGCATTGGGTGACCGCCTGTGTATGGCCTATTCCGGTACCCTCGTTACCCATGGCCAGGCCAGCGGCATTGTCGTTGCTACCGGCGCCTCGACCGAGATCGGACGTATCAGCGGCATGGTCGCCCAGGTGCAGACCCTGACCACGCCGCTGCTGCGGCAGATGGCGGTGTTCTCGCGCTGGCTCACCGGCGCGGTGTTGGTGCTGGCGCTGGCGATGTTCGCATTCGGCGTGATGGTGCGCGGCTTCAGCGCTACCGAGATGTTCATGACTGTGGTGGGACTGGCGGTGGCGGCCATCCCCGAGGGCCTGCCCGCAATCCTCACCGTCACGCTCGCCATCGGCGTGACGCGCCTGGCCGGACGCAATGCCATCATCCGCCGCTTACCCGTGGTAGAGACCTTGGGCTCGGTCAGTGTGATCTGTTCCGATAAAACCGGCACCCTGACCCGCAACGAGATGACCGTGCAGAGCATCGCCACCGCGGAAGACGTGTATACCGTCGAGGGCACCGGCTACATCCCGCGTGGCGGCTTCCTGCTCGAGGGTCAGGCGATCGAGGTCGTTCAGGTGCCCCTGCTGATGCAGGCGGTACGCGCCGCGCTGCTGTGCAATGACGCCACGCTGGAACAGAAGGCGGATGACTGGCGTGTGCACGGCGACCCGATGGAAGGAGCCCTGGTGGTGGCGGCGGTCAAGGCCGCACTGGAGCCGGAGGAGGAACGGCGGCAGCATCCGCGCACCGATCTGATCCCGTTCGAATCCGAGCACAAGTTCATGGCTACGCTGCACCATGGCCACGATGGCAGGGCCATGATCTATCTCAAGGGCGCGCCCGAACAGGTGCTGGCGCGTTGCGCCAAGGCGCAGGGCGCGGCGGGCGAGGAACTGCCGATGGATGCCGAGCGATGGCGGCAACAGGTGGAGGAGCTGGCGAACCAGGGTCAGCGCGTGCTGGCGGTGGCCTGCAAGCCGGCGCGTGACGACCAACGGGAGCTGGATTTCAACGATGTGGAAGAGGGTCTGTTGCTGCTCGGCCTGTTTGGCCTCATCGATCCGCCGCGCGGGGAGGCGATAGCGGCGGTGGCCGAGTGCCGGACCGCGGGTATCCGGGTGAAGATGATCACGGGTGACCATGCCGGCACGGCGCGTGCCATCGCAGCACAGCTCAATCTGGAAAACAGCGCCGAGGCCATCACCGGTCACGACCTCGATCAGATGGACGACGCCGCACTGGCCAGGCGCGTGCGGGACGTGGACGTTTACGCGCGTGTCAGTCCGGAACACAAGTTGCGACTGGTCACGCTGCTCCAGGCGCAGGGTGCCATCGTCGCCATGACCGGCGACGGCGTCAACGACGCCCCCGCCCTGAAGAAGGCCGACGTCGGCATCGCCATGGGCCACAAAGGCACCGAGGCGGCCAAGGAAGCCTCGGAGATGGTGATCGCCGACGACAATTTCGCTTCCATCGCCCATGCCGTCGAGCAGGGCCGCACCGTCTACGACAACCTCAAAAAGGCCATCGTGTTTCTGCTGCCCATCAACGGCGGCGAAGCCATGAGCATCATGATCGCGGTGCTGTTCGGATTTACCCTGCCCATCACCCCGGTACAGATCCTGTGGGTCAACATGGTGAGTTCGGTGGCGTTGGCCATGGCGCTGGCGTTTGAGGCCACCGAACCGGAAGCCATGCGCCGCCCGCCGCGACCGGCAAAAGAAGCGATGCTGTCGGGCTTTCTGCTCTGGCGCATTGCCCTGGTGTCGGCCTTGATGAGTGCAGGTGTGTTCGGCATCTTCGGCTGGGCCAGCACCCACGGTTCCACGCTGGAGGAGGCGCGCACCTACGCGGTCAATACTCTGGTAGCGATGGAGGTGTTCTATCTGTTCAGCGTGCGCTATTTGCGCGCGCCGTCGTTCAAGCTGGACCAACTGTTCAGCTCGCGCGCAGCCCTGATCGCCGTGGCGGTGGTTGTAATGCTGCAGTTGTTCTTTACCTATGTGCCTTTCATGGAACGTTTCTTCGATACCCGGCCAGTGGACTTCGTTCATGGTCTGGAAATCATCGCGCTGGGCATGGCGCTGTTCATGATTCTTGAGCTGGAAAAACTCGCACTGCGCAAGAAGCACGATGGCCGACGCGACAGTTCGGGTGAGGCTGAATCATGACTGTGTTCCCGGATGTGTTTACCGAGATGGCCGTGCTGCTGCTGTTTTCTGCGGCTGTGGGGGCCCTAGGCGTACGCTTGCGCCAGCCATTGATCGTCGCGTTTATCGCCGTGGGTATACTGGTCGGCCCCTCGGTGCTCGGCTGGGTCAGCGCGAGCGATCAGATCGATCTGCTGGCGAAATTCGGCATTACCCTGTTGCTGTTCGTCGTCGGATTGAAACTGGACCTGCACATTATCCGCACCATGGGGCCTGTCGCGCTGGCTACAGGGCTTGGTCAAGTGATATTCACCAGCGTCGTCGGCTACCTGATCGGTATCGCCTTTGGCATGACACCGGTCACGGCCCTGTACGTGGCGGTTGCGTTGACATTTTCCAGCACCATCATCATCGTCAAACTGCTTTCCGACAAGCGCGAGGTGGATACACTGCACGGTCGTATCGCCCTGGGTTTCCTGATCGTGCAGGACCTGGTCGTCGTGTTGGTCATGATTGGCCTCAATGCCCTGGGCGCCGCCGCTGATGTCTCGTGGCCCCAGGCGGCATTCGCCGTACTGGTCAAGGGCGTGGGATTTCTTGTACTGGTCGGGTTGGCGATGCGGTACCTGCTACCGCGGCTGCTCCACATGCTGTCACGCTCCCAGGAATTGCTGGTGTTGTTCGGCATTGCCTGGGGACTGGCCCTGGCGGCCCTCGGTGTGATGCTAGGTTTCAGTAAGGAGGTGGGAGCCTTCGTCGCCGGCGTGTCACTGGCCTCCACGCCATATCGGGACGCGCTTGGGGCGCGCCTTACGAGCGTGCGTGACTTTCTGCTGCTGTTCTTCTTTCTTGACCTGGGGGCGCGACTCGACCTGGGGCTGCTGGGCGCCCAGCTGGCGGAGTCGCTGGTGTTCTCCCTGTTCGTCTTGATCGGCAATCCTCTTATTGTCATGGTCATCATGGGCGTGCTGGGATACCGCAGCCGTACCGGTTTTCTGGCCGGCCTCACGGTGGCGCAAATCAGTGAGTTCTCCTTGATCCTGGGGGCGTTGGGTCTGAGTCTCGGCCATATCAGCGCCGAGACCATGGGCCTGATTACGCTGGTCGGACTTATCACCATCAGCGCCTCTACGTACATGATCATCTATTCGTATCCATTGTATGAGCGCCTGGCACCCTGGCTCGGGGTCTTCGAGCGCCGACTGCCTCATCGGGAGGCCGGGCATGATACCGTGCCGGATGATGCGATGCCGCTGGTTGTGCTGTTCGGGCTGGGGCGTTACGGCAACGGCATCGCTCGGACGTTGCGTGAGAGAGGCTGGCGGGTGTTGACCGTCGATTTCAATCCGGACCTGGTTCGAGCAGGCGATGCCATGGGGTACCCGGTCATGTTCGGGGATGCCGAGGATCCCGAGTTCATCGCGACCCTGCCGCTGGGGCGGGCACAATGGGTGGTGAGCACAGCGCGCGAACGCCATGTCAATCTATCGCTTATCCACTCCCTGCGGAGTTTGGGTTACCGCGGTCGGATCGCCATTGCGGCGCAAGCAGCGGACGATGTGATCAGACTGGAACAGGCGGGCGCCGATCTGATTCTGTTGCCGTTCGCGGACGCTGCCCGCGAGGCGGTCGACCGCATCATGGGGCAGGCTTCGCCACAACAATCGGAACAAGTGGGCCAATGAAACCTGGGAGCCCTATATGATGTTCAAGTATCAAGAAATGGATTGGTCAACGGTCGCATCGCGCGGCCTGTTGTTTTCACTTGTGTGGTGGATACTCACCGACGGCAATGTGCAGTCGTGGTGGGTCGGTGTACCGGCCGTGTCGTTCGCGGTGATCGCCAGCATAGCGCTACTGCCGCCGGTACCTCTGGTCTGGCGAGAGCTGCTCAAATTTACACCGTTTTTCCTTTGGCGCTCTTTGCAGGGTGGCACGGATGTGGCTTGGCGGGCGTTTCATCCCGGCATGCCTATCGTCCCGGCAGTCATCGATTACCCGCTTCGATTGCCTCCGGGACTGCCGCGGGTGATCCTGGCCAATATCGTGAGTCTGTTGCCGGGTACATTGAGCGTCACGCTGGATGGGCGATCGCTAAAGATTCATGTGCTGGATAGCCGGGGAGATTTTATGACCGAGCTGAAGGCGCTGGAACACCGTGTGGCGCGGATGTGTGGCGCATTGCTGGCGACTTCCCATGGAGGCGAATGAGATGCGGCGATTCAAAAACATTCTTTGTGTGATCGAACATGGTGAGGCCAGCAAGCCGGCCCTGGATCGGGCCGTTGCACTGGCCGAGAACAACCAGGCCAGCCTGGCGGTCATCGATGTGATCCCGCGGGTGCCATCCGGCATTGGCCTGCCGGATGGCGGTCCAATCTCCGGCGAACTGCAGGCGGCAATGGTGCGCGAGCATGAGGCGCGGATGGGGCCTTTAATCGAGCCCTACCGTCAACGCCTCGGTATTCAGCACAAAGTCCTGCTCGGCACTTCCTTTCTCGAGGTGATCCGCGAGGTGTTGCGCAACGGGCATGACCTGGTGATCAAGTGCCCTGAAGCGCCGAGCTGGCTGGACCGGCTTTTCGCCGGTGACGATATGCATTTATTGCGAAAATGTCCATGCCCGGTCTGGCTTATCAAACCTCATGCGTCGAGGTCCTATAAGCGCATTCTGGCGGCCGTGGATGTAGACGATTTTTACCCGCCGCAAGAACTGAAAACCCGTCACCTGTTAAATGTGCAGATATTGGAAATGGCGGCTTCTCTGGCCCTTGCGGAATCCGCAGAGCTGCATGTTGTGCATGCCTGGGAGTCGGTCAGCGATATGGTCAGCGGCTTCGTTTTCTCGTCGGATATGCCAAGGGAAAGGCTCGCTGACAACATCGAACAGGAGCGGCGGCAACAACAGCAACTTCTTAACGAGTTAATTCGGAATATCAAGATCACGAGTCATGCGGCACGGGATATCCTGGACTACTTGAACCCGCTAACCCATCTGTTGCAAGGGTCTGCCCGCCGGGAGATTCCAGCACTGGCCAGACGCCTGGCAGTCGATTGCATCGTCATGGGGACCGTGGCGCGTACGGGTATTCGCGGTTTCATCATGGGCAATACGGCGGAGACCATACTCGAGCAGATAGATTGTTCGGTACTGGCGATCAAGCCACAAGGATTTGTAACGCCGGTTACGTTGGATGCGTGATGATTAATGGCGACAGGAGGTGGGCGAGATGAAACGGTTTAAGAACATTCTTTGCGTGATTGATGTGAAATCCGACGAGCGGCATGCCCTTGAGCGTGCAGCGGCATTGGCGGAGAACAACCAGGCGCGCGTGACGGTC